>NZ_PVNE01000012.1 GCF_003001905.1 Planifilum fimeticola | reverse complement strand
AACGAAAATCATTTCGATCACCTATGAATCCATTCGACCATGAGGTAACATTTTCCTTCGGAATTTCCCGATCTAAGTTAGTCGACGGGGCACTAGTTGGTATAGAGCCCGAAACTGAACAGGTAAGCGATCAATACCGCCAGGGGACCGGTGATCATCCTGGAGAACAAGACGGCAGGAACGCCGATCTCGATGGTCTCCGGCTTGGCTTCCCCCAGCGTGAGCCCGACCGGAACAAAGTCGCAACCCACCTGCGGATTGATGGCAAACAGGGCGGGAAGGGCCATTTGGGGAGGAATGTTGCCCCGGCCGATCTCGACGCCGACGAGGACCCCGACCACCTGAGCGACGACGGCCCCCGGCCCGAGAAGGGGAGACAGGAACGGCAGGGCGGCCACGATCGAGATCAGCAGGAGGCCGACGAGGGTCCCTGCCAGGGGGGATACCACTTCCGCGATCAGATTCCCGATCCCCGTATACAGGATGATCCCGATGATGGTGCTGACAAAGGCCATAAACGGCAGGATATTTCGAATCACCTGGTCGATCGTCTCCCGCCCCGCCTGATAGAAGGTTCCCACGACCTTTCCCATCCCGCGGCCGATGGCTTCGATGAATTGGACGATTTTGTTTCGGGGAACCGACGCCGTCGCCTGGGCGGAGGGAGCTTCCCTCTCACCGGCGGATTCCGGCGCTTCCTCCGCCGAGGCTGCTTCCTCATAGGAGCGGGCTTCATCCTCCTCCATCGGGCGGATATCCTCCAGCCGCACCCCGGATACAAAATTGTCTTCCTTGATATATTGCATGAGGGGCCCGGAGGGGGAAGCGGGGGTGATGTCCACCGTCAGCACGCCCAGTTTCGGGTAGACCCCGCACCGGGCCGTTCCCCCGCAATCGATGATTACACAGGCCATTTCCTCGGGTTCCACCTTTTTCTTAAAACCGTCCACCGCCTCTCCCCCGGTCAGGGAGGCGATTCTCTCGGCGACGGGATGAATCCCCCCTCCCGTCACGGATACGACGAAACGCTTCTTCTCCGTGGGACGGATCACGAGCGGACCGCCCCAACCCCCTTCTCCCTTGGACACTTGCACCGGTTTATACGAGGCCATGCTCTCTCCTCCTCTCCCCAAGGATCAAACCGCCGACCCGGCTTTCTGCACATGGGACCGTTTGATCATCCTTTGGGTGATGTACTCCGTCACAATCCCGCGAATCAATATGACGATCACGCCGACCAAAAAGTACCGGATGGCCAGGGGGCCCAAGGACAGCCCCAGCTGCGTGATGCCCGTCGCAATCCCCATGTAGACGAACAATTCCGCCGGATTGGCATGGGGAAAGAGGCCGGTGATGGGATGGCAAAAGGAAACCGCCGAGTCGTAAAACGCCGGTTTTTGGTGCTCCGGCAGAAACTTGCCGAAGGTGTACGCCATCGGATTGGTCAGGAAAAACATGGCCAGCACGGGGAAGACGGTGTAGCGGAGCAGAATGTTTCCCGTGCATTTCCGGGCGAACCGCGTGATCCGCTCCTCCCCCACAAATTTGTTGACCGCGTTGACGGCGGTGATCAGACAAATGAGGGTGGGAATGATTCCCGTGACCAAATTGATAAACGTCTCCCCGCCCTTTTGGAACATCCCGATAAAACCTTCCGCCACATGAACCAAAAAATCCATCGTCCAACACCTCCCGAATCCGTTCACCAGAGTTGAAATGCGGGGTTCATCCCTCCGCCGCCTCACCTTTTTGCTCGGTTCGGAAATGCCTTCGGCTCATGATGTACGCGGCGACCAGGGTGAGGACGCCGATGCCGATGATCCCCGCGTAGCCGAGCTTCGCCCCGAAGATGAAAATGGCCGTGGTGGGCACCGCGCCGTCCACGAGGGAAGAAACCGCCGCAGCCCCCTCCGGCATGTTAAACCCGGCGTTCTTCGCCGCCGTCGTAAACAGGGGCGCGATATAGGTCGCCAACAGCAACCCGAACGCCAGGGAGATCGTGGCCCCGATCACTGTTCGGATCACATTCCCCCGGAAGATCGGCACCATCATGCAGACAATGAAGGGGATGGTGGCCAGATCACCGAAGGGAAGGACCTGGTTGCCGGGGACGATCACCGCCATGGCCAACACGATCGGAACCATGATCAAGGAAGCGGCGATGGCCGCCGGATGTCCCACGGCCAAAGCGGAATCCATGCCGATATACAGCTCCCGGCCCGGGAAGCGCTTGCGGACGAACTGTTCCGCGGCTTCCGAAATGGGAATCAGCCCCTCCATCAGCAGGGAGACCATCCGGGGCAGCAACAGCATCACCGCGGCGGTCTTCACGCCGAGGTTCAGAACCTCCTTCGTCTCCCAGCCCGCCAATAAACCGATCAAAATTCCAAGAATCAGCCCGAGAACCGTCGATTCCCCGAAGATCCCGAGCCGCTTCTGGATCGTCTCCGGGTCCGCCTTCCAATCGCGAAAGCCGGGAATCCGGTTGAAAAGCTTCTCCAGAGGGAGGGCGATCAGGTAATAGGGCGCCGACGTGCCGTGAGGAAACGTAATATTCTGATAACCGTAGTAATTGGAGATGTGTTTGGCCGACAAGTCGCCCAGGACCAGCAACAGCATGGCGTGAACGATCGCCGTTATCACGCCGAGCACAAAGTTGTCGGTCATGATGGTGACCAGGGCACCGGTAAAGGCGATGTGCCACAGGTTCCACATGTCGATGTTCAGGGTGCGCGTAAGCCCTAAAAGGAGCATTCCCAGATTAACCAGCAGCCCGATGGGGATCGCCAGCGCCCCCACCGCCGACCCGAAAGCGATCGCCGAAGTGGCCGGCCATCCCACGTCGATGATGTTCAAATCGAGGCCCCACTGCTTCACCATGTCCTTCGCCGCCGGCCCCAGGCTCTCCACCAACAGATTGATCACCAGATTAATCCCCACAAATCCGATCCCGACGGTAAGACCGGCGCGAAAGGCTTGCCCGGGCTTCACCCTCAAGATCAAGCCGATGAGAAAAATGAAAACGGGAAGAACGACCGAAGCCCCCAAATCCAACAAATAATCGATCACATTCATCCTCACTCACCTCCATTTTTCAGCTTGGCCTCGATCTCCTCAAACACCCTCTCCTTCCCCGCTCCGGTCAAGATCGGCACGGCGTTGACCACTTTCTCCCGATCCACCGATGGAGGAACGGCGGTCGTGGAGATGATCAGGTCGAATTCCCCGCTCCGGGTCAAAATGTCGGAGACCTTTCCCTGTTGAACATTGGCGTCAATCCCCTTTTCCCGAAGGAACTCCTTCACTTTGTGGACCACCAGCGTGGAAGTGGCCACCCCTGTCCCGCAAATCACGATCACCCGTTTTTTCGCCATGATTCTTCCCCCCGAGACGGTTAATCCCTTTTTCCGAGGATCCCTGCGATTTGGTCCTCCCTTTCCGCGGAGAGGATCCTTTCCCGGATTGACCGGTTTTGAAGCAGCTCCATAACCCCCTGCAACAGGCCAAGCTGTCCCTCACCCGATACCGCAGCCAGCAAAAAAACCAACTGAACGCGGACCGGATCCTTGCTGACCATCTCCCTGAAGCCGACACCCTGTCGGATGACACCCAGCGCCAGGCCGGGCCGGAACACCCCGGCGGAATCCGCGTGGGGAATGGCCGCGTTGATCCCGCCTTCCAACGACAAGCCCGTGGGGTATTCCCTCTCCCGCTCCAGCACCCTGTCGATGTACTCCCTCCCGACGGTGCCGGTCCGGATGAGGCGATCCCCCAGAAGGCGGATCGCTTTCTCCCAATCTTCGCAATTGTCCATGATGACGATATGCTCTTTGTTCAACAACTTTTCCATCATCCACCGCCCCGTAAAAATCGGCTCACCGCGGGGCTTACCCGGTTTGCTCCCGCATCAGCGAGTCCCTTTCCTCCCGTCTGGCCCGCTCCTCATGGATCTTGTCGATGGCCATGTTCAAGGCGAGATGTTTTGCCTTTTTCGGATCCTTCACCCGGCAGTCTTCCAACTCCTTGCCGATGAGTTCGGGCACCTTTCGGAAGCGCGCCATGACCGACATCCCCGCCATCATTTTGCAATTGGTCACTCTTCCCTCGGTATCGGTGACCAGGATCACCACCGCCCCCGGCCCGAACCGACGGCGATGAACTCCCACCCCCAAATACCCCGATTCCTGATTTCCCATCAGATGCAGCTGCCGGCGAAAGTGTTTCGCCTGCCATAACGCGAGCAGGATCTGACACATCCACATGCCCGCGAAAATCATGAAAAACAGGGTGAGATGTTGCACTACTTCACCACCTTTTACATATGTTCCACATTGTATCAATTGTAATAAAATTGTAAACGCTTTCGGTTCCCCTGTCAATACGAAGGGGATCGGCTCCCCCGTTTTTATGCGATCATCCGGTACGGATGTTCGAGAATCCCCTTCAAATCCGTCAAAAATGCGGCCGCGGGCGCGCCGTCGACGACGCGGTGATCAAAGGAGAGGCTGAGCGTCATCATCGGCCGGAGGCAAATCTCCCCGCCGACTCCCACCGGCTTTTCCGAAATCCGACCCACCCCCAATATGGCCGACTCCGGCGGATTGATGATCGGCGTAAAACCGTCGACTTCATACATCCCCAGATTGCTGACAGTAAATGTCCCCCCCTGGATCTGATCCGGCGTGAGCTTCCCCTGGCGCGCCAGCTCCGCCAGACTTTTGCATTCCCGCACCAGTTCCGCCACTCCCTTGCGATCCACATGTTTCACCACGGGAACCACCAACCCGTCCGGCACGTCCACCGCCAGGCCGATATGGATCTCGCGATGGAGAATCATGTCATCCCCTTTCAGGGAAGCGTTCAACCGGGGGTGTCTGGCCAAAGCCTGGGCGGCGGCCTTCATGATCAGTTCCGTGTAGGAAAGGCGGTAGCCGGTCTCCTTCTCGACGAGGGGGAGGAGCTGCTTTCTCAACCGAATCGTTTCCCCCATATCCACTTCCGTAAACAGGGTGACATGCGGAGCGTTCATGGCGCTTTCCGTCATGCGCCGGGCGACGGCCCTCCGGATGCCTCCCATTCGGATCGCTTCGGCGGCGGGAGTTTCACCCCGTTTCTCTTCCTCGCGACTGAAGGGAGGAGTTGTTTCCTTCTCCCGGCGAATCTGCGACGCATACGTCTCCACATCCGAGCGATGCACTCTCCCCCTGGGCCCGGTTCCGGGCACCTGATCAAGGGACACGCCCAGCTGTCGCGCGAGCTTTCGGGCCGAGGGAGTTGCCCGGACTTTTTTCACTGCGGTCGCCGGTGCCGACTCCCTTTCCGCCTCCGGCTGAGCGGGATCCGATACGCGGTCGTTCCGGGCCGATCCCTCCACGCCGGGAGGCGCCTCCGGAACCTTTTCCCCCGCTTCCCCGATGTATGCGATGACCCGGTTGACCGGAACCTCCTCCTCTTCGCCGTAATAGATCTTGAGCAGGGTTCCGGAAATTTCCGACTCCACTTCGATGTTGATTTTGTCGGTCATCACCTCTAGCAATGGCTCCCCCGCCTGCACCTGCTCCCCCTCTTTCTTGAGCCAGCGCAGGATCGTTCCCTTTTCCATCGTCATCCCCAACTTGGGCATCAACACTTCTTCGGCCATGGTCGTTTACCTCCTAAAACTGTTTCTGGACAAGCTCCCGCACAGCCCGGACGATGTCTTCTTCCTGGGGAACGGCCGCCTTTTCCAGCGCGGGATTGTAGGGGATGGGAACCGCTGCTCCGCCCAGCCGCCGGATGGGGGCATCCAGATAATCGAAGGCCTCGCTTTCCGCGATCACCCCGGCAATTTCCGCTCCGATGCCTCCCCGTTTGACCGCCTCGTGCACAATGAGAACCCTTCCGGTTTTTTTCACGGATCGGACAATGCTCTCCACATCCAGGGGAACCAGGGTCCTCGGATCCAGCACCTCCACGCTGATCCCTTCCCCGGACAGGGTCTCCGCAGCCTTCAGGGCGCGGTGAACCATGATGGAGGTGGCGATCACGGTGATATCCGTCCCTTCCCTTTTGATGTCGGCTTTGCCGAGAGGGATCGCGTAAGGTTCCTCCGGTACCTCCCCCTTGGTCCTGTAGAGCAGCTTGTGTTCATAAAAGATCACCGGGTTGTCGTCGTCGATGGCCGCCTTCAACAACCCCTTGGCATCATAGGCCGTGGAGGGTTGCACCACTTTCAAGCCGGGGATATGCGCCGTCCAGGCCTCCAGGCTCTGGGAATGCTGGGCCGCCGCTCCCGTGCCGGAACCGCCGGGAGTCCGGACCACCAGCGGGACCCGGGCCTTGCCCCCGAACATGTACCGGATTTTCGCCCCTTGATTCACCAGTTGATCCATCGCGATGGTAATGAAATCGGAAAACTGCAACTCGATGATCGGCCGCATGCCGGTCATCGCCGCCCCGACGGCCGATCCGGCCAGTGCCGACTCCGATATCGGCGTGTCCCGAATCCGTTCCGGACCGAATTCCTCCAACAATCCCCGGCTCACCCCGAAGGCTCCGCCGTAAATCCCGATATCCTCCCCCATCATGAACACATCGGGATTGTTCCGCATTTCCTGGCTGATCGCTTCCCGGATCGCTTCCAGATAGGTGATCTCCCTCACGCTCCCACTCCTTTTCCCGTTTTGGAATCCGTCAGGCATATACATCCTCTTCCAACGTATCCAGTGAGGGCATGGGGCTCTTTTCCGCGAAATCCACCGCCTCCTCGACGGAACGGGCCGCTTTTTCCCGCAGCTTTTCAGCCTCTTCCTCCGTCAAGATCCCTTCGGAGAAGAGCACTTCCTCCATCCTGCGGATGGGGTCCTTATTTTCCCGCCACCACTTCTCCTCTTCCCTCGTCCGGTATTTCTTGGCGTCGCTCTTGGAGTGCCCTTTCCATCGATACGTTTTGGCCTCGATGAGGGTGGGACCCTCTCCGGCGCGGGCGCGACGGACCGCTTCGTCCACCGCGCTCATGACCTGGAAGATGTCGTTTCCGTCCACCACGCGGCCGGGCATGCCGTATCCCGCCGCCCGGTCGGCAATATTTTCAATCCGGAACATGTCCTTGACCGATCCGGACATCCCGTACTGGTTGTTCTCACAGAGAAACACCACGGGCAGATCCCAGATGGCCGCCAGATTGAGCGATTCGTGAAAACTGCCTTCGTTGGCTGCCCCGTCCCCGAAAAAGCACAGAACCACATAGCCCAGCTCTTTCATCTTGGACGTCAGCGCCGCTCCGACGGCGATGGGAATCCCCCCGCCGACGATGCCGTTGGCACCCAGGTTCCCTTTTTCCACGTCGGCGATATGCATCGATCCGCCTTTTCCCTTGCAATACCCGTTCGCTTTCCCGAACAATTCCGACATCATCCGGTTCACGTCGGCACCCTTCGCGATGCAGTGACCGTGCCCGCGGTGGGTGCTGGTGATCTTGTCTTTCTCGTCCAGGACGGCGCAGGCTCCGACCGCCACCGCTTCCTGGCCCACATAGAGATGCGTGGTTCCGTGAATCATTCCCCTGGCAAAGAACTGATCCACCTTCTCGTCAAAATACCGGATCAACCACATCTGGTAATAGAGATGGGGAAGCCGTTCCACCGGCACCGTGGAGGGCAACTGAAACGCGGCCAACACATGGACCCCTCCCTGCATGAAGTATTTACAAATGTTCATGTTGATTACATTTGTATAAATTATAAAATAGCCATTTCATTCTGTCAATGAATGCGCCCGTCCATACAAAAAAGGCCGCCGTGATGGGCGACCCGGTTCCGATGCGGTCGGATTCCCTGTTCATGCCGTAACGTTCATCAAGCGACGAAGAACTTCGTCCGTGACGGGAAAAGCGCTCTGTCTGTCCTTCGATTCTGCCCAACCCGAATGCCTGTCGAACGGGATCGTCCGGCATCACCTTTATCAATCAACGGGATGACAAAATCGCCGACAGTTCCCGGATGTTGTCCACATGTTCCAAATGCTGAATCATCTCCAAAAGCGCTTCACTTATGGCATCCCCCAATTGCGGAGCAGTCAGTTCCAGAAATTTATTCCGCTTTTCCTCAGGGGACAAGGGTCGATCAAAATCTCCCGCCGCCGATCACCTCAACCGCCTCTTCCGAATCGACCGACGGGGGAATCCCCGTGTACCCAGACCAACCGCACTCACCCCCGCCATGCTGCCCCACCCGATGCCGTCCTTGACCATGGAGGGCACAGCGATGCATCGCATCATGGGGGAATACGGGGCAAAATATTCCGCGATCCCAAGAGCGTTCACCAGTCGGAAAGAATCCAACCCGGACGCCCTCGCACCGCCCGCTGCAGCCCCGACCGCTCCCCAGGGACCCGTGCAATGGTATTCCGGCCGGAGCTGATGAGCGATGATTCCCGTACGGATACCGATTTCATAGCCGATCAGCAAGGCAGTCAAAAACTCCGCCCCCGAAAGCCCCTTATTCTCCGAAATGGCCCATACGGCGGGGAATACGATCGCTCCGGGATGCCCCTTGGTCAACCGGTGTCCGTCATCGATATCCAACGCATTCGCCAGGGTGGCATTCACCCACGCGGCGCCGGGAGGACTCAATTTTTCCGAGGACAATATCACCGTACTGTTTCCCGCTCCCCACATCCTATACGAGAAGGCCCTGGCGATGGATGCCACCTTCGTGCCGACGCCGGCAACCGCACATCCCACTACATCCGTGAACGCTTCACCGCCCGTTTCACCTCCGGATCGAGGCCGGACCATTGTTCCTCCAAGATATAAGAGGACCAACGGGATCTGAATGAACCGGAAATACCCACCCCTCCCTAACAGAAAAAGGGCGAAGAATTCCTTCTCCGCCCCGTGTCTGACCGGTTATTCTTTCACCAGTCCTTCGGATACCAGCCACTCCCTGGCAACCTCCGCGACATCCTGGTGTTCCACGTCCACCTTGTAGTTGAGCTCCATCATGGTCTCGGTGTCCAGCCGTTCCGCCAGGCGGACCAGCAGATCCTTCAGGTCCGGATTTTCCTCCAGGGATTCCTTGCGGACCACCGGGGAAGCGTTATAGGCCGGGAAGAAGCCCTTGTCATCCTCCAGCCGCACCAGGTTGAAGGCCTTGATCCGCCCGTCCGTGGCAAAGCCGACGGAAACGTCCACTTGCCCCTCCTTCAAGGCGTTGTACAGAATCCCGGAATCCATCTTTTTCACCCGGTCGGCGGGGAAGCTGAACCCGTAATGCTTCTGCAGCCCCTTCAGTCCGTCATCCCGCGAGAAAAACTCCGCGTTGGTGGCAAAGGTCAACTTTTTCGGGTTGTTTTTGACGTATTCCGCCAGATCGGAAATGCTCCTGATGGACAGCTGTTCCGCCTGATCCTTGCGCATCATGATGGTGTAGGTGTTGTTGACCCCCGACTGGTAGAGCCATGTCAATCCCTTTTCCTCGTCGGTCTTTTTCACTTGATCGAAGGCCTTGTCCGGATCGGCCACCGCCGGTTGCTTGTGATACACGACCAACGCGGTGCCGGTATATTCCCAGTACATGTCCACCTGCCCGTTTTCCAGAGCCTTTCGGGCGACGGTGCTCCCCATGCTCCCCGCCTCTTCCACGTCATACCCCTGTTCCTTCAGATAGACGGCGGTGATCTTGGTCAGCAAATGCTGCTCCGTGAAATCCTTTCCCCCGATCGTCACCTCTCCCTTATCGGCTCCGCCGCCGGAGCCTCCGCAGCCGGAAAAGACCAGGAGGGAGACAAGCATCAAGACAGCCATTCCTACGCGCCAACGTTTCATCTCTTCAACCACCTTTCTCACATCAGATCAATTCGGCTTCCCGCTGAATGCCTCTGGGAACGACCCATTTCTCCAGCACCCCGAGCAGCCAGTCGATCAGAAGGGCCAGGGCCGTCACGGGAACGGCGCCCGCCAGCATGATTCCCGTGTCATAGAGGGAGATCCCCGTAAAGATGAAGTCGCCCAATCCGCCGCCGCCGATGAGAAAGGCCAGGGCAGCCGATCCCACGTTGATCACGGTCGCCGTGCGGATCCCCGCGAAGATCGCCGGGGAAGCGTTGGGCAGTTCCAGCTTCCACAGGACCTGCACCGGCTTCATCCCCATGCCTTTGCCTGCGTCGACGATGTCGGGGTTCACGCTTTCCATTCCCGCCACCGTGTTCCGGAGGATGGGAAGGAGCGAATGAAACCAAAGGGCAAACACCGCCGTCTGATACCCCAACCCCAGATAGGACATGGCCAGGGCCAGCACCGCCAGGCTGGGGATCGTCTGGCCGACGTTGGCAAAGTTGACCACGATCCACTCCAGGCGCCGAAACCGGGGACGCGTCACCAAAATCCCCAGGGGAACCGCGACGGCCACCGCCAAAAACGTGGACAGCCCCACGAGTTGCAAGTGTTGAACCACCAGATGAAGCAGTTCGTCCGGATGTTCCATCATGTATTGGAAGGAGCCCGCCGCATAGGCCCATCCCAAAAATGCCGCCAGGACCAGGCTCAAACCCGTGCGGATCAGTCGTTCCGACTTCCGTTTCACCATCTCACCTCTTCCCCGTTCACTGGGCCAGGGATTCCGGATCCGAAGGCCTGATTTCCCCCAATTTTTCGAAGTCGCTCCAGGTGATCCTGCCGACGACCCGCTGTCCCTCGTCATCCAGCACCGCCAGTGAACCCGCGGGGGAAGCGAGCAACAGGGACAGCGCCTCCCTCAGGGTGGTATCAAGCCGGACCGAATGCCGCTGATCGATCTGGCCGGCGTTTTTGGCGCCCTTCTTCTCCTTCCTGTCCAAGAGGTCCCTCACGCGGAAGAGGCCGAGGCGCCTCAGATGCCGGTCGCTGCCCACAAACCGGCTGACAAAGTCGTTGGCCGGCCGGGAGAGGAGCTCGTCGGGAGTGCCGTGCTGCATCAGTTTCCCGGATTGGAAAACGGCGATGGTGTCGCCGAGGCGAATCGCTTCATCGATCTGGTGGCTGACGAACAGGATCGTCTTCCTGACGGTGCGCTGAATGCGCAAAAGCTCATTCTGCAAATGCTCCCGGATGACCGGATCCAGCGCGGCGAAGGGCTCATCCATCAGCATCACGGGAGGATCCGCCGCCAGGGCTCTCGCCACGCCGATGCGCTGCTGCTGGCCCCCCGACAATTCCCAGGGATACCGGTCCCGGTACTCATCGGGGTTTAATCCCATCATGTCCATCAATTCGTTGTAGCGGTTCCTGATCTTCACCCGGTCCCATCCCAACAGCCGGGGGACGACGGTGACGTTTTGCTCGACGGTCATATTGGGAAACAGGCCGGTCTGCTGGATCACATACCCGATGGAACGGCGCAGTTCATAGGGATCCATCTGTTGGATGTCCTGCCCGTTGACCCGAATCGTTCCCCGGGTCGGTTCGATCATCCGGTTGATCATGCGGAGGAGCGTCGTCTTCCCGCATCCGGAGGGGCCGAGCAGAATGCAGATCTCCCCTTCCCCGACCGACATGCTGACGCCGTCCACCGCCGTCACCTCCCCCTCCTCGCTCCGGTACACCTTGGTCACATCCTGCAATTCAATCATCGCACCGCCTCCTCATTGGTTCGACATCGGACTTTTCGGAGAAATCCATCTCTGAAACCTGCCCAGCAAATAGTCCGCGGCCAGCGCCAGAATCGACACGGCGATCGCCCCCGCCTGAACCATGGTGGTATAACTGGTTGAAATGCCGCGGGAGATGTATTCCCCCAGGCCGCCGGCACCGATGTAGGCGGCGATCGCGGCGATGCCGATCGTCAGAATGACGGCGGTCCGCACTCCGGCCATGATCACGGGAAGGGCGATGGGGATCTCCACTTGACGCAGCCGCTGAAGAGGGGTCATCCCCATCCCGATCGCCGCATCCCGGATATCGGGATCCACGCTTTTCACGGCCACATACGTGTTCCGGATGATGGGCAACTGGGAGTATAAGACCAACGCCGTGAAGGCCGGAACAAAGCCGATTCCCTGGTTGATGACGGAGAAAATCGGGATCATGATCCCGAACAGGGCGATGCTCGGGATGGTCATGATCATGCCGGCCACGGCCAGCACCAGTTTCGCCAGGGATTCCCGCTGGCTGATGTAAATCCCGAAGGGAACGCCGGTCAGGATCGCCACGCCCACGGACATCCCCACCAGCTGGACGTGTTCCCACGCCAATTCCGCAATCTGGCCCCAATGGGACTGTACAAATTCGATCAGCTCCATCGACTCCCTCCTTCCGTCCTTTATCACTGCAATTTTTATGCCAATATATCGGACCGGATCATCGGCCCTGTTCGGTCAAGATCTTTTTACGGATGTCAAAATTTTTTGCTCCAGACACACCTCCGCCAGCACCTCGACCAGATGCCGGACGCGGATGCGATCGGTCCACCCCATCCGCTCCACCCCGAGCCTCATCTGCAGGTGGCAGCCGGGATTGGTGGTGACGATGGTGGTGGCGCCGGCTTTCTCCACCTCCTTCATCTTGTCCTCCAGGATCTTCATGGACTCTTCAAAATGGAGGAGATTGTAGATGCCGCCGGATCCGCAGCAGCGGTCGGCGCCCTCCATCTCCACGTAGACCGCCCCCGGAATGGAGCGAAGCAGCCCCCGGGGTTCCTCGACCACCTTCTGGACATGGCGCAGGTGGCAGGAATCCTGGTAGACGATGACACCCTCCCACTCCCTCCGAAAGGGTGGAAGGCCGCACCGGACCAGCACCTCCGAGATATCCCGGGTCCTTTCCACAAAGCGGGCGGCGCGCTCCCGCCACTCCGGTTCATCGCGAAAGAGGAGGTCGTATTCCTGGAGCATCGCCCCGCATCCGCCGGCGTTGTTGACATAGATCTCCGCACCCGACGCCTCAAAGGCGCGAATGTTGTCCTTCGCCAGCTGTTTTGCCTTTTCCCGCATCCCCTGGTGGGCGTGCAGGGCCCCGCAACAGCGCTGGTTCCCGGGAATGATCACCTCCCATCCCGCCTGCTGAAGCAGCGCGACGGTGGAGCGGTTGATCCCGTGAAAGACCTCATCCATGATGCACCCGGCGAAAAAAGCCGCCCGCCCCTTTTTCCGCCCCTGGGCCGGCAGGAGCGCACCCCGCCGAAGCCGCGAAGAAGGCGCCTCCACCCGCGGCAGCACCTTTCCCAGCTGATCGGCGGCGACGGACCACCGCCGCAAAAGCCCCGAACTCAGCACCAGGGATTGCAGGCCCGTTTTCTGGAACAGCCACAACATCGCCCCCGCCAGCCGCAACCTTCCCGGATGGGGAATGAGATGGCGGAGCAGCATCTCCTTCATCCGTTCCCCCAACGGGGAGGGCGCGCCCTTTCGCTCCTCGGCCACCGCCTCCTTCGCCGCCTCCAGGATCTGGCCGTAGGGCACCCGGACCGGACAGGCCGTTTCGCAAGCCCGACAGCCCAGGCACAGGTCGATCGGCTCCGCCAGATCCCGAATCACGTCCGTTTTCCCTTCCGCGGCCAGTTTGACCAGGTTGATTCTTCCCCGGGGAGAGGCCGACTCCTTTCCCATCGATTGATAGGTGGGACAGACCGGCAGGCAATACCCGCACTGCACGCACCGAAGGGCGGGATCCCAGGCTTTTTCCTCCAACAGCTCCCTTCCGCTTCGCCGGGCCTTTTGGTCCCCCGCCCTCATCGCAAGACCACCTTGGTCTGGCCGGGGGCGGGAAATATTTTGCCCGGATTGAGAATGTTGTTGGGATCCCACGCCTCTTTGATCTTTTTCATCATCATCACGCCTTCCCGTCCCAGCTCCATCTCCATGTAGGGGGCCTTCAAAATCCCGATCCCGTGTTCCCCGGACAAGGTTCCCCCCAGGGAGACGGCCGCTTCGAAGATTTCTCCCACCGCTTTTTCCACCCGTTCCATCTCCTCCCGGTTCCGCTCATCGGTGATGATGTTGGGATGCAGGTTTCCGTCCCCCGCGTGTCCGAACACCACCAGCTGCAGCCGGTACTTCTCCTTGATCCGCTTCAGATGCTCCATCATCTCCGGAATTTTCTCCCGGGGGACCGTGGCATCCTCGGAGATCTTCGTCGGACCCATCCGGGTGATCGCCGGGGAGACCATCTTTCTCGACATCCAGATCTTCTCCCGCTCGTCCTCATTCTCCGCCACCTTGCACCCCCCTGCGCCCTGCGCAAGGCACAACTCTTCGCAGCGGCGTATCTCCTCATCCACCGCCGAGGGATGCCCGTCCACTTCGATGATCAGGATCGCTTCCGCATCGGTGGGCAATCCGTGGGGCCGGTAGCTTTCCACCGCACGAATGCAGGCGTTGTCCATCAATTCCATCGCCGCCGGCAGAATGCCCGAGGACAAAATCCGGGTGATGGCGTACCCGGCATCCTTCAGCCGCGGAAAATGGGCCAGCAACGTCCTCCGGGCGGGAGGCTTGGGAATCAGCCGGAGGATCGCCTCGGTGACGATGCCCAGGGTTCCCTCCGAACCGACGATCAGCCGGGTCAGATCGTAGCCCGTGACGCTTTTGACCGTCTTCCCTCCGACCCGGATCACCTCCCCCGTCGGCGTCACCACTTCCATTCCGATCACATACTCCTTGGTCGTCCCGTACTTCAGCCCCTTGGGGCCGCTGGAATTTTCCAGCAGGTTGCCCCCGATGGTGGAAACGTGGGAACTGCTCGGGTCCGGCGGATAGAAGAGGCCCACCGACTCCGCCGCCCTGTGAATCTCCGCCGTGATCACGCTCGGAGTCACCACCGCCAGCAAATTCTCCCGATCCACGTCCAACCGCTTGGGATATTGGGACATGTCGATCACGATGCCTCCCTTGACCGGAAGGGGGCCTCCGCTCAAGGAAGTGGCCGAACCGCGGGGATAAAGCGGAATCAGGTGATCGTTGGCCAACCGGACCAGCCCGGCGATCTGCTCCACCGATTGTGGCTGCACCACCAGCTCCGGCAAATACTGCCCGAAGGAGGCATCGAAGCCGTAGGTGTACCGGTCTCCCAATCCGGTCAGGATTCGGTCCCCAGGAAAGATCGCCTCGATTTCCCGAAGGATTCTCGGATCCATCCGCATACCTCCTTGAAACTGATGTCGGAACGAAGGCCCGGAAGAAAACTCCGGCACGCGTAAATCCCTTCCCACCCTGGTACCCGTCGAAACATCGCGGGAAAATCCGGAGGGGGAGACGAACCGATCCCCTCCCTCCCCCGGGTTGTCGCTCCCTAGTCGATGCCCAGCAGCTGCCGGGGATTATGGACGATCATCCGCCGGATCTCCTCATCGGAAAAGCCGCACCGGGCGATTTCCCCCACAAACCGGCTGAGCGCCTCAACCGGAGGCGGATTGTGGGCCTGGCCGTAATCGGTAACCAGCACGCAGGACGCGGGGTCCAACACCCGGATGGTGTGCCCCATCTCCTCCACGGTCAACGTCCGAAAGTCCGCGCCACAGGCGAGGTAGCACTTCTCGATGAGGGCCCCGCCCCGGACCAGCTCCCGCTGCATCTCCAGGGGGATGGGAGCGATGCCGAGGTCGGCGTGCTGGATCAGCAGTTTGGCTACCCCGTGTTCCCCGGCCGCCTTCGCCAAGGCATATACCTCCCCCGGCGACAGGTGGCCCGTGGCCAGCACGACGTCCGCCTCGGCGATCAGGCGCAGGATTTCGTGCACCTCCGGCAGGATCCGGCGGTTTTCATCCCATATCTCCAGACCGGGCCCCCTTTGCCGCACGGGCTCCGTAGCGTGGATGCGACCGGACCGGTTTCTCGAATAGTAGGAACGGTGGGCGCGGGCGGATACGGTGGGCATCCAGATGATCTTGGCCCCCAGCTTGATCGCCGCCTCCACCGAAGCGGGTGACAAGCCGCCGGCCATTTCGTTGCACACCAGTCCCCCGTACACGTGAAGCTCGGGTTCCGCCATCCGGATCAGGGCGGTGCGGTCCACCGTCTGGGACTCGTGGGATTTGATCACCGCTCCCGCCATTCCGCTCGCCTTCAGATCCCGGACCAGTTCCCAATCCGTCTGCTTCCGGGGATACAGGCTGGGAGCGCAGTGACAATGCAGATCGATCGCGCCTTTCAAGAGTGGATGGTAAATGGGATCACCCCCGATCATCATAAATCCGGCGGAAAGGTCCCCTCCGGGAACACCAACGGCTTGTAAAACGCCGTTCGCCGGGTCGCATTCAGCTTTTCCTGGTTGAACCAGCCCCGCTCCCGAAGGGTGCGGAAACGGGCGACCAATACCTCCTCCCGCTCTCCGGAAGCCGACCATACGCGGGTCGACTCCCCGTCCTGTCGCGGGGTGTACACGGAGCCCCTCCCCTGCAGGCGGTAGGGCGTGCCGACAAAATTGGCAACCACCACCGGCGATTGAACGTCCCGGGCGATGGTGTCCCAGGGAATCATCCCCACCGGCTCCGCGGCTTGTCCGGGGTAACGGACCCTTTCGCAACCCGTTCCCTCCCGGAAGGCGGAGGGAATCACCACCAGATCCGCCCGGTTCACCGCCATCACGCCGGCCGTCTCGGGAAAGAGGGCGTCCTCGCCCAGCATCAGGCCGACCCGGCCCAATTCCTCCGTCGGGAAAACGGGGAGTTCATTCCCGGGCAGAGCCCATCTCTTCTCCTCTGCCTCCAGATGCGCCTTCCGGTAAATCCCCGCGATCTCCCCCTCGGGGTTTAAAAGGACAGCGGCATTGTACAGCGCCTCCCCCCGTCGTTCGATCAGACCGAAAACCACGGAGGCCCGGTACATGCGGGCGAGCCGCCCCATCTCCCGCACGGTGAATCCCGACGCGGTCTCCGCCCAGCGGCGGATCCGCTCCTTCGGCAGACCCCTTGCGGGTCCGGTGAGCGAAAGCTCCGGCAACACGATCAGCCGCTGTCCGGAATCCGGAAACGCCGCCTTCCCGAGGAGCTTCCGCACCTTTTCCAGATTGGCCGCCTTGTTCCCGGGAAGGGGTTCATACTGGAGGACGGCAACCGCGATCCGACGGGGGGGATCCGCGGGGAAACCCCAGGAACCCCTGTGCAGCAGCAGATCGGCGTACAATTCGGGCCGCCTTTCCTTAAGCCGCTCCTTGGCGGGATTCGCGTAAAGGGCCGGGTCGATCCGGGCCGCGATCCACGTGGGCTCGTCCCGTTTCTGCTCCGGATCGGCCCGGTAGGGGGTCGCGGCCAGCAATTCGCCCCGGGGGGACCAAAGGGCGCTCGCCCCGACCATGCGGAACCCCTCCTCGGTATCGGAGCGGTTGGCGCCGACGATGTACAGGCCGTTGCTCCGGGCCCGATCCTGCAACAGGGTCACCGTCTGCCCCGACGAATTGGTGGGAAAGGCCAGGATATCCGCTCCCCGGAGGGCCGCCAGGCGCGCCGTTTCGAAATAGGCGGCGTCCATGCAGATCATGATGGCGATCCTCCCGATCTCCGTGGGGAAGACGGGAACCCCCAGGTCTCCCGGGCAGGCCCAGGTTTCCTCCGCGGCCCACAGGTGCAGTTTTCGGTACTTGCCCAGCACGCCCCCGGGACCGATCAGTGCGGCTGCATTATAGAAAAGCCCCGTCTCCGGATCCGCTTCCGCCATCCCCAGGACGATGTACGCCCCGTACCTTTCGGCGATCTCTCCGAACCGGCGGGTCGTCTTCCCGGGAATGGTGTCCACGAACGGCGCAATCGCCTTCCGATCCCGGTACTGATAGCCCGTCGTCGCCATCTCCGGGGTGACGATCAGTCGGGCTCCGCTCTCCGCCGCCCGGCGCACTACCTCGTACAGGGCATCGATGTTTTCCTCCCGTCGGTTCAGTCGCGGATTGAACTGGATGCTGGCGGCGTAAAAAGGCGAAATGCTTCGACCCATGGCGGCATCTCCCTTCGCGGCGGGTGGTGCAAATTTTTTTGCGCTTCCCGATGAATCTTTTGCCCGTCAGGCACCGCTGTTCAGAAGCGGCGGGCGCTCCGCTTGCCCGAAACCCTGGAGATTCCTCCCGAAGAAACCGGTCAGCCTCTCCATCAAATCCTCAAACACCGGATCGTTCCGATGCATGAAGTCATTGTGCTTCCCGTCGATCCAATAAAGCTCCTTGGGCTCCTTCGCCGCCTCGTGCAGAGACTGGGCCTCTTCCGGCGGATGCAGCATGTTCCGCTTTCCGTGAGCGATAAACAGCGGCCTCGGAGAGATGTTTTTCACCTCCTTTTCCGCATCCATCTCCAGGATCGATTCCGTAAACTGAAGCGTGATCCGCTTCCCGAAGAAAGGCAAAGGCTTCAGCTCTTTCCGGACCACGTCCTCCGTATCCGGATCCAACGGGTAGTGGATAAAGGGATCCACCTGCGCCGAACGACCGCGGTTCACCCGGCTGGCGCGGTCCCGTTCCACCTCCTGGATCAGCCGGTTCCACTCCACGTAGGAATGAATCGATTTCAGCCAGCGCTTGCCGTTGTAAAATCCGTTGAGCGCCGCCACGGCCTGAATGCGGGTGTCCCTGGCCGCCACCCGGATGGCGTGGGAAGCCCCCATTCCCCAGCCGAGGATCCCGATTCGCTCCGGATCCACTTCCTTCTGGAGACGCAAAAAGGTGACGGCATTTTTCGCATCTTCCACCTGCTCGTCAAGCACCACCCGATCCGGCGGACCTTCGCTCCGGGCGAACCCCCGATAGTCAAAGCCCAAACAGACGAACCCGCTTTTTGTCAGATACTCCGCAAACAGCCGGGGATAAAATTGATTAAACCCCTGATAACCGGACAGCGGCAGAACGGCGGGCCTTTTCTCCCCTTCCCGGAGGTCGTCGGGAAAATACAGGGTCCCCTCCAACCGGTAGCCGTCGCTGTAGAAGTGAATGCCACGCTCGATCATGATTTCTCTCCTCCAGAAAATGATGAGACTCTGCCAAAGGAATCAAGCAAATTTCGTGCCAGTTATCCCCACTGTACGCTCCTGAAGGGTTTTATGTAAAATAAGAATTGCCAAGAAGTGAAAGGTTCGAAAGAATCAACACCGGTTTAAATGAAAAATGCCGGACGGTCGCCGGCCATTGCTCGCGGCCTTTTTTGGAATTCTCGGGCGCACACGGAGTGGATAAGATGTTTAACTCCCGGCTTGTCAAGCGATACTTCCTGATCGTCTTCGTCGTCATCCTGTTCGCCCTGGCCGCTTTGTACGGGATCACGGACTGGGTGATGAACGATTCCGTGCAATCCCAGATCCAATACCGGGATGAACTGATCGCCCGCACCCTCGGCAAGCGCCTCGGCCTGACGTTTCAGAGCGTGATCAGCAACCTCCGGCATGTCGCTCCCTATGTATACAGCCCCAAAAAGGAACAACCCTTTTACGTATCGGAGATGGAACGGATCTTCGCCTATGATCCGATCTATCTCTTCATCCAGGCCTACGACCGAAACGGCAACCCCACGGTCCGGGTTCCGGACAAACGGTTTCCCTCCCCGCTCCGCCTGGATTCCGTCCACCACCGGCTCAAGTGGAGCAAAACCCATTACATCTCCGGCTTGACCGTTCTCCCCGACGGCACCAAAACCATCGCGATCGCCTACCCCGCCCTGGATCAAAAGGGACGGTACCGGGGCGGAGTGGTCGCCTATCTGAATCTGGAAACCCTCTCCGCTTATCTGGAGGAGTTTTCCATCGGACGGGAAGGCGTCAACATCGTGATCGACCGGGAGGGAAACATCATCGGGCACAGCAACCGGCGCGACATCGGAAAATCCCTCAACCGGCACCCCGTGTTCCAATACCTGCGAAAGGACCGGTTCGGCCTCTGGAAGGGGAACATTGCGGATCAGGAGATGGTGATCGCCTACCGCCCCCTGTCGATGGGGCAGATGGGCCTCATCGTGGGAGAAAGCACCCAGCAGGCGGCCACCCCGGTCCATCACGTCCGAATGCTGCTGCTCCAGGGATTTTTGGGGGTGATGTTGCTCGCCCTGTTTCTGACGCTGGTCGGCACCTCCCGGGTCGTCAAACCGGTTTTGGGCCTGATCCGGCAAGTGAACGAGTACCAGCGGGGACTAAGGAAGAAATTTGCACCCGTCGACACGAAGGATGAACTGCAGGATCTGTCCACGGTCCTGGCCCAGATGGCGGACGAGCTGACCGAAAAGGAACGTCGCCTGTTTTATATTTTGGAATCGATTCCCTATGCCGTCATCACGACGGATCCCGAGGGCCGGATTACCACCTTCAACAAGGGGGCGGAAAAGCTGACCCTTTTCCGCCGGGAAGAGGTGATCGGCAAACCGATTTTCGAACTTCCCCTGAAAAGGCACAAGGAGGAATTCGTTTCCTGGAAAACCTTGCGGGAGGGAAGGTCCTTTGAAGAGGTGGAAAGCTACCTCTTGGACAAGGAGAAGAAAAAACACGACGTTCGGATTTACTCTTCCCTGTTCCGCGGGGGAGACGACAAAACCATCGGCGCCATCGTCGTGATCCGGGATGTCGGGGAAATCAAGCAGCTGGAGAGATATCTGAAGCAGAGCGAACGATTGGCCTCCCTGGGGCAGTTGACGGCCGGCATCGCCCATGAAATCAAAAACCCCCTGAGCATCATCCAGGCGGCGGTGGAAGCGATCCGGCTGGAGATGAATCAAACGCCCGTGAATCGAAAAGAAATCGATGAATTGACCGCGGACATCCAGGAAACGGTACAGCGCATGAACCGGCTGCTCACCGATTTCCTGATGCTGGCCAAAGGAAAAGAAAATCCCCGACCGGAAATGATCGATCTGGTCACCGTGATCGAGGAATTCATCGGCCTCATCCGCAAAAAGTTCAGCGACCAGGGAATCGAGGTGCAGGCCGATTACGGGAGGGACGCCGCCTGGGTTCGGGCGGACAAGGACCATCTGGTTCAGGTCCTCCTCAACATCGCGCTGAACAGCCTGCAGGCGATGGAAGACGGGGGAGGTCGTTTCCATCTTCGCCTGCTCGAGAAGGAGAACGTCTGGCAGATTGAAATCGAAGACACGGGAAAGGGGATTCCCGAGTCCCAAATCCAGTGGATCTTCGATCCCCTGTTCTCCACCAAGGCGGAAGGAACCGGAATGGGGCTGGCCATCGCCCACGAAATCATCAGCCGGCACAACGGGAGAATTTGGGCATCCAGTACGGTGCATAAGGGGACGACCCTCTTCATCCAACTTCCCAAGGGGAGAAGGGAGGAGAAATCCTCATGACTTCGCTGCTGTTTGTCGATGACGAGACGAAGCTGCTGCGCATCCTGTCCTCCTACTTCACTAAAAAGGGCTTTGTCGTCCATACCGCCTCGACCGGAGAAGAAGCCCGGTCCAAGCTGCGGGACGCCGACGCCCGGATCATCTTTCTCGACCTCCGGCTGTCGGATGCGACGGGAATCGAATTGTTGCAGGAATTCGTCCCCCGGTATCCCAACAAGCTCTTCGTGATCATGACGGCCTACAGCGATGTGGAGAGCGCCGTCACCGCGATGAAAGCGGGCGCCTTCGACTATGTGTCCAAGCCGGCCAAAATGGACGAGCTGGAGATCATCATCCGGCGGGCATGCGAATGGCTGGATATGAAGCAGGAAAACCGGACCCTGAAAGAAAAAATCAGCAAAATGATGCAGGACCAGGAGATGATCGGGGTCAGCCCGGCCATGAAACGGGTGTTCCGAATGGTCGAGCGCGCCGCGGAAACGGATGCCACGGTGCTCCTGGAAGGGGAAAGCGGGACGGGAAAAAGCCGAATCGCGCGAATGATCCACCGCTGGAGCGATCGGAAAAACCAACCCTTCGTCTCCGTCAATTGCGCGGCCCTGCCCGAGCAGCTGCTGGAGAGCGAACTGTTCGGCTACGAAAAGGGGGCGTTCACCGGCGCCCACGCCAAGCGCAAGGGAAAATTTGAAGCCGCCAGGAACGGCACCATCTTCCTGGATGAAATCGGGGAGATCTCGCTGCCCCTGCAGGCCAAGCTGCTGCAGGTGGTTCAGGAGAAATCCTTCATGCCGCTGGGCAGCAACCAAACGGTCCACGTGGACGTCCGCATCATCGCGGCCACCAACCGCGATCTCAAAACCATGGTGGAAGAGGGCTTGTTTCGGGAGGATCTGTACTACCGGCTGAACATCATCGATATCTTCATCCCTCCCCTGCGGGAGCGGAAAGAAGACATTCCTCCCCTGATCGAACAATTTCTGGACAAGCAGCGCGCAAAGTACAACAAACCTTTCACCCTCCCCCCCGAGTTGATCGACCGGCTGGTGGAATACCCCTGGCCGGGAAATGTCCGGGAACTGGAAAACGCCGTGGAACGCGCCGTCGTCCTGTGCCGGGATGAGCAACTATCGATCGAGGATTTCCCCCGGGAGATCCGTCACGCGAAACCGGACCGCCCGCCGTCGGACATCGCCCTGGATCCGACCAAATCCCTCCCTGAACAATTGGAGAGCATCGAGAAAAAACTGATTCTCGATGCCCTGGAGCAAACCGGTGGGCAAATCGCCGCCGCGGCCCGCCTTCTCTCCATTTCCAGGCAGCGCCTCATGTACAAGATGAACAAATACTCCATCCGGTAACGCGCAGCAATCGGTCAAGACCAAGAATTCAGCGAAGGCTCTTCAGCGCCTCCCTCCACTCGGCGGCCAACGCTTCGGCCCTTGAAGCAAGCAGGACGATGTCCATGGAACAGGTGATGTACCGGATTCCCATCTTGGCGTATTCCACGCCGTGGGTCACCGTCGGAGCATGGATCCCCACCGTCTTCCCGCAGGAGCGGAGGCGCTCAGTGATTTGGCGGATGGTTTCGCTGAGGAGAGGGTGATCGAACTGGCAGGGGATGCCCAGGGACTGTGACAAATCGGCGGGACCGATGTAGAAAACATCCACCGAATCGCCGGAGGCGTCCAGGATTTCGTCCAGCCGCTCCACCGCCTCTTTGGACTCGATCTGGACGGCGAGAATCGATCGCCGTTCAGCCGCTTCGGATACCTCGACAAAGGGCAGCGTTCCGTAACCGTCCGCCCGGCACCCCCCGGCCACCCCCCTCATCCCCGACGGATGAAACCGGCCGGCCCGGACGATGGACCTGACATCCTCCCCGCTTGTCACATGGGGAATGATCACTCCCTCCGCCCCCAGATCCAAGGTCCGGCCGATCCGGGTGCCGTCCTTGCCGGGAACCCGGACAACGGCCGGAATGCCGCTCGCCTTGGCGGCGAGGATCAGCTGATCCAGCTCCGCCGTCCCGATCGGGCCGTGTTCCTGATCGAGGTGGACAAAGTCAAACCCGGCGGAGGCGATCGCCTCCACCACCATCGGATGGGGAATCCGAATCCAGGTGCCGAACACCGCATTTTTCGAGGCCAACGTTTCCTTCAGCATACTCCTCTTTCCTCCCCTCACAGCTTTCGAAATGGTCTAGATCGGTTCCCTCAGTTCGTCAATCAACCGGCGAATCTCTTTCGGGTTGTACAAGGTCATGACCGACTCGTACGAGCCGTCTTCCTCGGGCATCAAATACCCGGGGTAATCATTGGCATATCCGATGATCCACCGATCCGCGGGAAAACGGGTCGACGCCATCCGATCCCGCAGGAAGGCGCTCAGAGGAAGCTCTCCCGGAACCCAACGGATCGTCCACGAATCGAATTTCCATATTGAGACGCTCAATAGCTCGGAGGAGAGAGTCACCCGGGAAAGAGCGCGAATCCCCTCCATGATGTCCTCAGACTGGGCCGAATCCGGAGGCGGTTTACCGGGCCGCAACTTCGGATGAAGCAGATAGGACCACTCGCATGCCGCAAGATTTGAAGGACGGATCTCCCTTTCCCAGCTGCGACGATTCAATAGGTCCCCGATGTGACCCGCCAAACGGCAGGAAAGCCGCTCCAATTCCCCGACGCTCGATTCCCTGCGCGTGAACCGGGTGCTGATGTCCGCCGCCGGGCCGTTCCATACCCCTCCCACCCGATATCCCCGTTCCTGCAGCATTTGTGCCGCCGAGCCGTGAAGGTCCGGACTGATCCACGTGTGGCCACGGCCGAGCACCGTCGGGTGACAAGGAAAATTCGCCCAGACAATCGGCGGATGATCGGCACAGATGAATTGGGCTACCTGCAGGGGAAGCCACATGTACGTCCCCCGCTCCCTCCGACTGGCTCCCACACCGGAAACGGCACGGCTGTATAGGCGAACGGCCGTCAGGTTGTCCAATGAACGGAAGGCTTTCAGAACCGACTCCAAGACGGCGCGGCTCCATTCTTCGTCGGGCCCCGCCGCGGCGAACACATCGGGAAACACCAGGACCACCACCTCATCCCCGCAAAGGGCGTTGACGTGCGAAGAATGGGAATGGGTGGAGGCGATGGCGACGTAAACCCGGCGGTCGGGGAAAAGGCGGCGAATCCTCCCCTTCATTTGCTCCGACCATTTTTTCCCGACGGCAAGCGCATCGATCAGGATCGCGATGAAAAGCTCCCCCGCCCCGCTCTCAAACAGGGTAACACGGACATAAAGCGGTCTGTGCTCGGCGGAGGAACGCCGAATCGGTCGGTAACCGGATAAGGGCATCCCGATCCGGGAAGGGAGCTTTCCTGCAGACACTCCAACTTTCATCGGATTCCCTTCTTTCCCCAAACTCGACACAAAACGGTTCAGGGAAATGCCTTGATCCCTTCCCTGCCCGCGTGGATCGCCTTTTCCTTCACCTGTTCCAACAAGAGATGATCCCGCGCGGGAAGCACCTCCAAAATCATGGACAGATTGGCCCCGCCGATGACGCAAGTCCGTTCCCATTCCCTGGAGATCAACGCGCTGACCCTGAACGGGGTGCCTCCCACCAGATCGGCAAGAAACAGAATTCCGGTCACTGTCCCCAATCCGGAAACGGCCGCTCTTAATTTTTTTTCCAGATCCTCATCGGAATCGCGGAGGTCAAAAGAAACATCCGCCATTTTCGGCTGTTTGCCCGCGATCATCTCGACGGAGCTTCTCAGTGCCGTCGCAAAGGCTCCGTGTCCGACAAGAACGATACCGATCAAGGGCGATCCTCCCATCTGCTCGCATCGACTTTACAATACCCCGAAATATTTTCCAACGACGCTGAGGAAAACGGTGATGACGATCAGTTTCAAAGGGGAATACCCCTTTCTCAACAGGAAGTACATGAGCAATGTGTAGGCCAAGGGAAGGAGGTTGGGCATGATCTTGTCCAATAACTCCTTTTGAATGTCAAAGGCATCTTTGCCGATCGGAACCTTCGCCGAAGTGCTCAATTTGACATAGGAGGCGATCATTCCGCCCACCACCATGAGCCCGACGATCGAAGCGGCCCGGGAAATGGCCTGGGTTCCCGTTTTCAGTTTGTGAATGGCTCTGACTCCCGCATTGTACCCGTAAAACACACCTCCAAACCTCAGCACAAAATGAATGGCGTTAAAGGTGAGCAGAAAGAAAATCGGTCCGGCAAAGCTGCCTTCCATCGCAATCGCGGCACCGATCCCCGCCGTGATCGGCAAGAGCGTCAGCCAGGCAACCGCGTCTCCGACGCCACCGAGCGGGCCCATCATCCCCACTTTGATTCCGCGGATGGTGTCCGGCTTTTCCCTGGACTCCTCCATCGCGGCTACGATGCCGAGGATCGGGGTCACAAGGAAGGGGTGTGTGTTGAAAAACTCCAGATGACGCTTCATCGCTGCCGCCAACTCTTTCGGCTCCCGATAAATTTTTTTCAACGCGGGCATGAGGCTGTACAACCAACCGCCCGCCTGCATGCGCTCGTAGTTGAAAGACGACTGCAAAAAGAAGGAGCGAAAGGCCATTGCCCAAAGATCCCTTCTCGACAAAACCTTTTCCTGCGGGCCGGCTTCCCCGTTCCGGTTGAGAGCTTGGTCCTCAGATGCCACCCTTCTTCCCCTCCTTCAAAGGACTCTCTCCGCGGTAATAATCGTACAGCGCGAAGGCAAGCGCCAGGATGGCCAACCCCAACAAGCTGATGTCTGAATAGGTGACGATGGCAAAACCGGCCAACAGAAAGGCGATATACTCCTTTTTCAGCAACACCGTGAGCAGCATGGCAAAACCGATCGCAGGCATGATCCCGCCTGCCACCGTCAATCCGTCCATCAGCCAGGAAGGCAGGCTCTCCACCAGAGACTTCGCCGTCTCCACGCCGTAATAGATGGGCAGAAAAGTGATGATCGCGTTGAATAGGAACAAAACGGCCATCCCGGACAGATTGAGCAAATCTGTCGCACGGTGGCGGGAGTTCTCCGCACAGCTGTCCATCTTGTGCATGACGGGAGAATAAATCGTGAAGAGCAGGGTGATCGCTCCCTGGACGGCGACCGCAAAGGGAACGGCAATACTGACCGCCACCTTGGGGTCCTGGTCAAGCAGGATGGCAAAGGCGGTGCCCATCACACCGCCGATCACCACATTCGGAGGCTGAGCCCCCGCCAAGGGAACCATTCCCATCCACACAAACTCCAGCGTGGCGCCGGCCAGCAACCCGGTCTTGACATCGCCCAGTATCAGTCCGACCACCAATCCCGTCACGATCGGCCGATGAAGGTGCGTCAACACATTGAACTGATCAATTCCGGCAATACCCGCCCATAAAGCGAGCAAAATCGCTTCGATCAACATCGCGGTATTCATCTCCTAAATCAGATCGATCATGTTCTTCCCTTTTTCACTCGGCACCCGTCGGATCTCCAATTGGACACCAAGCCGATGCAGTTCCCGAAACGCCTTCTTGTCCTCCTCATCCACGGCAACGGTGCTGGTCAACTGCTCCTTTCCCTCCGAATAGTGCATGTTTCCGACGTTTACCTTCCGGATCGGAACCCCTCCTTTCACCAGTTCCAGCACATCCTGCGGCGTCTTGACTATCAGGGCGATCTTTTGTTCCTCGGAGGCCAGCCCGATTTTGTCGATGGTCTCCCGGATCGTAAAATAGCGGGTTTCCATCCCCGGCACAGCCATGTCCATCAAACTTTGCTGCAACGGGTCATTCGCTACCTCATCGTTGGCAACCACGATCAGATTGGCTCCGACGTGGTTGGACCAGGTAACCGCCACTTGTCCGTGGATCAGCCGGTTATCGATGCGGGTTAACAGGATGTTCGGCACTTGCAGACCTCCCATCAGTCATTCGATCGGATGAATGGTATACGAATGACATCTCTGCGGACCGAAAACATGACAAAAATTCAATCGAGGAACTGATAAAATCATTTAGCCATTTAATTGATAAAATATTCATAATACGGTTTTAATAGTATTTTATATTAATTTGTATAATTGCGTCAATAACAGCGGGCTAAATGTTCAGAAGCAGAGACATCCCCCGCTGTTCCCGTATCCAAAATTCCAAAGACCCTTCGGCCTGTATAATCCATAGTTTGAAGAAGAATTATGCTGTTTTTGGGTTCCAAACGGATGATAGGCGGGGATGATGACGTCAAAATCTTGTTGGCCAACCCCCAAATGGTGTAAATAGTACCATTGTTGGATTGTTTTTACTCTCCAAAAGATTTAAAATCAAGTTGAATTTATCGTAATGTGTATTAATATGACGGTCTTGTTATCCCTCGTGCGAAGAGGAGGCGGTCGATTTGAAACGAAGAATCTGGATCCCCGTTGTGCTGTGTCTCGTTCTTCTGTTACAACCTTCTCTCGCGCAAGGCGACTCCGCAACGCAAAACAGCTCCGTCTCGGCGTCAGAGGCATCCGGCGAGATTCTGCTAAGCACCTCGGGTTATCGCGTGGAAATCACCTCTTCACCCTTTAGGATCACGACGAAGCGAAACGACGAAGTCGTCATGTCAACCGCTTCTTCCGGCGACCAAGATGGTCCCGTCCGGTTTATGGTTGACGGGGAGTGGTATCACGCCACGGAAGTCAAAACATGGCATTGGGACGGCAAGACCCTGCACCTGGGGCTGGCAACCACGTCTCCCGATCACCTATTGCATGTTCGGATTGTGCCGGAAACGAACCGTTACCGGATCATCGCATCCGTCACGGACAAAAATCAGGAAGAACGGCTCAAAGCGGACCAGTTGGGTTTTGTTTACGATCTCACCTCGTCCGGCCACTGGTACGGACATGGGGAAACAAGCAACCGGACGCAACCGTGGCCGCTCGATACCGGGCAAGTCCGCAACAGCATGTTCGGCCCGGCGAGCTATCTGATGATCGATCCGTTCTGGTTTACTTCCAAGGCCGTCGGCTTGTGGGTGGACACCCAATCGCTCATGGACGTCGCCATCAACGACAAGAACGATGGTCTGGGAAAATTCTTCATCAAGGACACGGACGCGTTCAACGCCGTGGTGTTTGTCGAAAATACGCCGACGGAAGTCTTTTACGATTATATCGGTATTGTGGGCAAGCCCGAAAAAAGCGACAACGTTTATGAACAATACAGACTGCCTCTCTGGAATACATGGGCCCAGTTTTACGAAAAAGTGGATCAGGCAAAAGTGATCGAGTATGCGGAGGGACTGGCCAACAACGACCTGAGCGGGCACACCGTTCAGTTGGACGACAAGTGGGAATCCAATTACGGCAACTTCACATTCGACGCCGAAAAGTTCCCGGATCCCAAGGCCATGGTGGACCGAATCCATGAGCTCGGCTTCGACTTTGGATTGTGGACGACCCTATGGATCAATCAGGATTCCGAGAACTACAAACTGGCGGAGGAAAAAGGATATTTGCTCAAAGACGCCCGAGATCCGAATCAAACCTGCGAAGTGACATGGTGGAACGGAACGGCGGGAATTATCGATCTCGCCAATCCGGAAGCCCGACAATGGTATGTAAACAAACTGAAGACCCTGATGGAACGATACGGGGTGGACGGCTTCAAATTCGATACGCGTTTCTTCGATGAGCGATGCGCTCCACGTTCAGGCTTTGATGCCCTGGATTATCTCACTTTGGGGGCGGAGCTTGCCGATCAATTTGATCTGCAAGGGGCGGGCATCCGAATATCGTGGAGCGGCAGCCAGAAGTACGGATTTGTCACACGCCAGGTTGACAAAGACACGGATTGGGGTTCCCTGCAAGCGGCCGTAACCCAGAATTTGGCGATCTCGACGATCGGTTATCCCTTTGTCACCACAGACATGATCGGCGGCTCCCTTCACGGCCCGCCGCCCAAAAAGGAGACGTTGGTCCGTTGGGCGCAAGCCTCGTCCCTTATGCCGATCATGTATTCATCCACATCTCCTTTGGGCATGACCCATGCCGATACGGGGGAGACAAACGACTACGACAACGAGACGGTCGTCCTTTATCGAGCGGCCATCGAGGAACACAAGCGCCTGACTCCTTATATATGGAAACAGGTGCAAAGAGCGGTCAAAACTGGAGAACCGATCATGAAACCCCTGTTTTTCAACTTCCCTGACGAGGAAGAAACCTACACGATCACAGATCAATGGCTGCTGGGGGACACCGTGATGGCCGCCCCGGTCCTGACGGAAGCTTCGACGCGGGACATCTACATTCCGCCGGGCCATTGGTATGATGTCCGAAACGGGAAAATCGTTAAAGGGCCGACGACGATCAGAAATTACGCCGCTCCGCTTCACAAAAATCCCGTCTTTGTGAAATTGGGCTCTCCCGAGACGGGCATGGTAATGAAAGCCTTCCGCTCCAAAAACAAAAAGCCGCTTGCATGGTTTGAGGTGGAGGGATACGAGGAATGGGTTCCGGGGAACCCCGGGGAAGTTAAGGTCACCTTTGTGAATCAGGACGACACCGACGTGGAGAATGTGGAGTTGTCGCTGACTCCGCCCGAGGGGTGGACCGTCACGAAAACTTCCAAGACGAAATTTGACAAAATCCGCGGAGGCCAGCGGGAAACCGCCACCTTCGAAGTCACGCCACCTTCCGATGCGGCTCCGGGGGTCTACCACATGACCGCTGCCGCCAGTTATAAGCACCGCAATAAAAGGTACACGGAAGAAGAGCTGCTGAGATGCAGAATATTGGATCCCCGTCAAATCCCCCAGTCCCGGATGACGGCAACGGCCACGAGCGAAGAAGAAGGACGCGATCCGGCTGAACATGCCATTGACGGCAACAAGATGACCATGTGGCATACCGATTGGTCCAAAAAAGATCCGCTGCCGCAATCGATCACCATTCATCTGGACGGTGAGTACCGAATCGATGAGGTTCGCTATTTGCCCAGACAGGATACCGGCACCAACGGGATCATCACAAAATATCAACTCCTGGCAAGCACGGACGGTATCCATTATCATGAGGTAGCCAGCGGCCCCTGGGCGCAGGATAAAACGGAAAAGCGCATCCGATTCTCCCCTGTCGACGCGGCTTATATCAAACTGGTGGCCGTTGAAGGGGTCAATGGATACGGTTCGGCAGCGGAAATCAACGTGTATCAAACGAAGCGCTGAATTCTATCCTTCCGCGGCAAATGAACGCAACCATCCCGTCCATGGTTTCGATCCGTCAATGGAGCGGACGGCGGGGGACTCCCGCCGTCCGCTGCTTTACTTGGACCGCCCGAATGCCACTGCCCGCTTCTCCCGGTCGCTGCGAATGGCGCATTCGATCACCCGAATCACGTCCCGGGCCTCTTCGGGGGGGACGGGGACCGGACGATTCGAGGAAATCGCCTCCACCACTGCCTCGTAATAGGAAGCATAATTCCCCGGCAGGGTTTCCACCCGCCCCCTTACCGTCAGCCCGTTCAGATTGACGGTGATCTCTCCGTGATCCTCCTCCCGCTCCCTTCCGTATCCCGGATCCCCGGGAGATGCGCCCTGTTTCAGCTGATCCTCCTGGGGATCCATCCCGTATTTGATAAAACTCCCCTTTTCCCCGTGCAGCTGAAAGCGCGGCCCCGGCCTGCGCACCAGCGAACCGGAATGCAGGATCGCTTTCAGAGACCCGTAGTCCAACACCAGATGAAAATAGTCGACGGCCTTCGCCCCGGGCCGCTGAGCCCCCAAATCCGCCCAGACCGTCCGGGGCGGGCCGAACAACACCAGAGCCTGGTCGATCAGGTGGGAGCCCAGGTCGTACAGGGTCCCCGATCCCGGCAGATCCCATTCCCGCCAGCGGTCGCGGACTTTCGGGCGATAGCGGTCATAGTGGGCTTCGTACAGGGCGAGATCACCCAGGCAACCGGATTCCACCAGGCGGCGCACGGTGAGAAAATCACCGTCCCACCGCCGGTTGTGGTACACGCTGAGCAAAACCCCCCGTTTCCGGGCCAGGTCGATCAGCTCCTCCGCCTCTCCGGAGGTGACCGTAAAGGGTTTCTCGACGACCACGTGCTTGCCGGCGTCAATGGCCGCCTTGGCCAAAGGGTAATGGAGGGTATTGGGTGTCGTGATGACGATGAGGGAGATATCCTTTCGGGCGAGCAACTCCTCCGGGGAGGAGAGCACCTCCACCCCCGGATTTTCCCCCAGCACCTTTTCGGGCTTGCTCGAGACGACCGCCGCCAATTTCAAACCCTCCACATGCCGGATCAGCGGAGCATGAAACACCGCGCCGGACATGCCGTAGCCGATCAGGCCCACCTGAATGGTCATGCCTTATCTCCTCCCATTCTCTCTCCAGCACCATTGGACGTTCATCGCATTTTGAAAAGATTGTTCTCCCTTTGTCACAAATCGCTGGTTTCTCCGTGATTGGAAACGATGAAAGGTGTGATATGCTGACCATGAACGGGGCTTAACAACCGCTGTCGTCCCGTCACGGATGCTGCCCGCGTCCGACAACGAAATTCGCCAGCCGGTGAGGAGGCATCGAAATGGCAAAATATCAACCCAAACTGGATCTTACGGATTGGAAGCGGACGAGCGCGCAGGAAGTGGACAAAATCATGGCGATCGTCGCTCCCGAGTTGCATTCCTTCATCGAAGAGCACGCCTCGCTGAGCCGATTGATGGACCGGGTCCGGGAGGGTTACGACTCCGAAATCTACCGGGAGGCTTTGAATCAAATCGGTCACGAGTTGGAACATCACTTTCTTTTTGAAGAAAAGTACATTCTCTCCCGGCTCGAAAACCACATTCCGGAGACGGAAGTGGGACCCATCGCCAAATTAAAAAGCGAACACGACGTCATCCGGAAACATCACAGGGAGGCGTTGGCCATGTTTGAAGGCCACGATCCCGAAAACCCCTCCCAGGAACTGATTCAGAAAATGGGGCTGCTTGCCTACCTGCTGAAAAAACACATCGAAAAGGAAGACCACTACCTGTTTCCCCTGTTCAGCGTAATTTTGACCGAGGATGAGAAGAGGGCGATCGCCAGAGACGTCAATCGGCCGGTGTAAATGTGCGTTGCCGGGCGTCAGCCTTTCCCTTCCGTCTCCCTGGCGGCGAGGCGCCTCCCCAGCCAGATCGTCATCCCCGGCGCCACCATAAACATGGTGAAGAGCCGGATCATTTGGATGGCGGCAACCAAGGTCACGTCACAGCCGAGGGTGAGCGCGATGGTGGCCATCTCCGCTGCGCCGCCGGGGATGGTGGCCAACAGGCTGGTCACCAAACCGGCGGAAGTGACCCGGTAAAACAGATAGCCGATGCCCAGGGAAATCAACAGCGTAAACATCATGACGAGCATCATCGTCTTCCCCAACCGGACGATCCGGATCCAGGTGGCGCGGTCGAACTTCGATCCGACCGAGATGCCCAGGAGCATCTGGCCGATCATGGTAAACGTCAGCGGTGCCTTGTCCAAATGAAACAACACTCCATTGCCGATAACGCCCAGCAAAACGGCCAGCAAAAAGGAAGCGGCGCGGAACCGGATCCGGGTAGACAGCCACCAGGCGAGCGTCCCGATCACCAGCAACACCGGCGTCCAGAAAGCGAAAAGATCGAGGGAGTTTCCCGCTCCGCCGGCGGTGGATCCGGCGCTCGGGCTTCCCGCCAGCCAGGGGGCCAAAAACGTCATGGAGACGATGATGAGCACGATCCGCGCCGTATGGTAGGTGGCGACGATCCGGGAATCCGCCCCGTAAGCTTCCGAGTAACTGATCATCTCGGAGGCCCCTCCGGGAACGCAGCAAAAGAGGGCGGTCATTCCGTCCAAATCGGACAGTTTGAAAAGCAAAATACCCGAAACAAGCCCCAGAACCATGACCGACAGGAGATAAACGATCAGCGGAACCGCCAGCCCGATCAGCGACTGATAAAAAGAGAGGGAAAAGGAACAGCCGATACTCACGCCGATCAACGACTGAGCAAATTGGGTGACGCTTTGCGGAGCGGGCAAGGGGTCGGAACGGAGCGTCTGCAGGAGTGCCGTCGCCGACATGGCCCCCAGGAGAAACGGGAGGGGAAGGCCCAACAAAAAAAAGGAAACCCCGCCGATGGCGGCAACTGTTCCTGTGAACAAGAGACGTCTTATGGCTGTCATTTTTCATTCCTTCTTCGGTTCGGATTGCCGGGGTGCTTTTCCCACATCCTAATGGATGATAGGATAGGGAGTCAACTTGTCAATCTTTTCGATCTACCAGCCCCGCAACAACCGAAAAACGCCCCCTCCCCGGAAAGGCGTTTTTCGCTTTCTTTCTCCTACTCTTCCACCCCCACCCATCTCTTCGTCCGATGGCTTTCCAGAACGGCCTCGATCAACACCATGATCCGGTGGCCGTCTTCAAAGGTGGCAAAGGACGGGGTTTTTCCGCCGCTTGCCGCTTCCCCACCCTCTTTCTTCCTTCTCACTTCTTCGTAGAAATCGATCAGCAGATTCTTCAAGCCGTCCGGCCACCCCTCCTGATGCCCTCCGGGGTAATGGGCCATCGACGCGGCCGGCTCCGAAAGAATCGACGGATCCCTGAGCAGCTCCCGGTTGGCCTCCTCCCGCTTTCCGATCCACAAGCGGTTCGGCTCCTCCTGGTCCCAGGCCAAACTCGCTTTTTCGGCGGAGATCTCGAAGTAGAGGCGGTTTTTTCTGCCGGCGCTCACCTGGGACACGGTGAACACCCCCTGGATTCCTCCTTCAAAATGGACCAGAACGATACCGCAATCCTCGGTGTGGATCGGGATCTCCTCCCGGTCCCCATCCTCGCTTTTCGCAAAGGTGGTCACCGGCCCCTTCGGCTTGTAACGGACGGGATGCACCGTCTTTAGATCGGCGAACACCTCCACGATCCGGCGCCCCAGCACATGCTGAACCGTATCGCACCAGTGGGATCCGATGTCGGCGATGGCGCGGGTGCTTCCGCTCTGCTCCGGTTCGAGACGCCAGTTATAATCCGTGTTGTAAAGCAGCCAATCCTGCAGGTACCCCCCCTGAACCAGATAAACCCTGCCGTACTCACCCCCGGAGATTGCGGCCCGAGCCTCGGCCACCATCGGATAATGGCGGTAGTTAAAACAGACGCCGCTCACCCCCTCGCTCTTCCGCGCCCATTCCATCAGCTGTCGGGATTCCTGACTGTTCAGCGCCAGGGGTTTTTCCGACAGGAGGTGTTTGCCCGTCGACAACACCTCGCGGTTGATCGGAAAATGAAGGTGATTGGGAGTGCAGTTGTGAACCGCTTCCACCTCCGGATCGTGGATCAGCTGACGGGCATCCCCGTACGCCTTGGGAATGCCGAATTCCTTCGCCACCTGTTCCGCCCTTTCCTGACTGCTTGAGGCGATCGCCACCACTTCCACCCGGTTCAGCCGCCTCAACGCCTCCAGATGGGACCTGGCCGAAAAACCCGTCCCGATAATCCCCACTTTGATGCTTCCCAAAACCCTTCTCCCCTTTTTGAAATGTTCTGATGACGAGTTCGGCAGGAACGGAAGGGAAAACTTCCTTTCCCATCAAGAATCTTCCCTTCCCATGCCCGGAAATAACCCTTCTTTGCCGCCGGATCAACACCGGGAAATGTTATTATGGGAGCAAAGATAACAGATGAAGCAGTTTTATATGATGGAGGAAGTCAAGGAGTTATTGCTGAAAAAACTTGTCTCCGGATGAGATCATTGGCAAATGACTTAATGGATCGTCGCCCAACAATGACATGAGAAGCACCTAGAGTTCCGAAGAAAGCCATCCGACACAAATTCGGATGGCTCTCGATGTGGATATGAATTTGTCCCGCTCCCAAAGGAATGTTGCTTACCGCAGGCTTCCTCCCCCCATGTACCGGTAAATCGGCAGCTCCTCTCCGGCCTCGGAAGGGATGAAACCGAAGGTGACATAGCTGTCCGTCGATTCGGGTTCCATGGCGAGGGCGGCCAGATTGGCGGTCGGCTGGTCCATGGGGATGATCCAGCTTCCCTTCGGCAGGACCACGGTCTTCTCGACGACCTTCGTCGTCACTTGATGTTGCGGATGGCCCTCATAGGGGCTGTCCTGCGTCTCCTTCCCGGTGACGAAATAGCTTTCCACCGTCAGCTTGGCGGCCTTCTTCAGCCGATTCACCTTCACGCCGGCGTATTTCAGCCGCCGGACCGCGTCCGTCTGCTCCGGCTTCAGCAGGTAGGCCAGGGGCCGTTCCCGGGTGAGGTCCGCTTCCCCTTCGGTGTGGCTGAAGTAGCGGACGGGGATCTCCTTCACCTTCGCCTCGGCGATATCCACCACCGGCAGGGTTGCGGGATATTCCTTCGCCTTGCTGGTGACGATCACTTCATCGTCGTCCCCGACCCTTTTCCCTTTCCCGACGATCTCCTTCCGGGCCCCGTCAACCAGCCGGTGGATCCGGTCCGCACGGGAAGCGGCGGTCTCCAGCAGACTCTGATGGGTCGTCACCTGAGCGGCCACGCGGCGCAGGAAATTCTCCCGCCCGATGCCGATGCCCCGGGTCTCCACCAGGAAAGAGAGGGCGGGTTTCAGCGCAAAGCTGTTGCGCCCGATGCGGGGTTCCGGACCCCCTTCGGTGATTTCCAATTGCCCGTCCCTCTTGGCGGCCGTGTAATAGTCACCGCTGGAAAAACCCTGTTTCGCCAGGCGAGCTTTGGCCTCCTTCACCATCACGCCGTCGGCAAAATCGCGAATCTCCTCGGGAATGTTCAGGTTTTTCCCGGAGAGGATCAGCAGATCGTGATACTTCAGGGCCCCTTCCTTCCCCACATCCTTCAGCAGCGCCGGGTCCGGATTGTATTCGTGGGCATCGATCACCACTTCCGGCTGCACTTGATTGTAGAGGGAGTGGATCGCCCGCGCCTCCGGCGTGTCAAACTTCAAATGGTCCCGGTTGCCGTCCATTCCGTTGGCCATCCTGCGCTCGAAGGCATAGGAGCCATCCGGATTGACCCGGGGTACCAGCACCACATTGATGTGCTTCAGCAGTTTCCTCCCGTATTCCCCGGCCAATTTTTGTGCCATCACCAGCATCGCTTCCCCGGCGGCCGGCTCGTTGCCGTGGATCTGCCCCTGCAGCCAGACGGTGGGTTTCCCCTTTCCGCTCCCCCTTTTGAAAAAGAGGACCGGCATCTCCCGTCCCTCCTGGGAGCGCCCGAGGGATTTCATGACGGTCCAGGGACTGCTCCGATCCAGCTTTCGCAGGAATTGGACCATTTCCTCCTGGCTGGTGAAACGCTCCAGGCCGGAAGTGAAGGCGGGCGTTTCAAACCGCACGTCCGGATCGGGAAAAAGCTTAAGCACCTTCTCCGGCTGGGAAAACTCTTTCCCGTAATAGGGCGTGTCCGGCGCAGCGTGCACGGCTGGAAGCGCCAACGCCGCCACCAACAACATCGCAGCTACAACGGCAAATCCCTTCCTTGACCGAATCATCACAGGCTCCCTCCCATACTCCCATATATTTCAATAACACGAATCGATCCTTTCCGCCGCAAAACCTTTTCCGGCGCACTGCGGGCAATGCATCGTCATAACACGCCGGAAGCGATTTTTATGGATCTTAAGTCGGATCATCTTGCGGTTCCACTTCCAACCCCTTCCGTCCCATAGGCAGAAAATGATCACTTCTCCCCGTCTGGATGCGAATGCAGTGCCGCCTGATACACCTGGTAAAAGGGAACGCCGGCGCGACGGGCGGCTTCCGCCACATCCTCATACTCCGGCAGATGCCGGATCAGGTTCTCCCCAAGAAAAGCCTGCTTCAGGCGGACGGGACCGTAAGGCGTCTCCACGCTCACCACCCGCCTCTTCAGTTTGCGGCGCGTCCACATCGCTCTTCGCACTCCCAGGGTGGAGGTTTCCAAGAGCAGTATCCGCTCGCAGCGGTCGGCGGATTCGGGGAGCGTCAGAACCGTCAGGAGCGTGCCCGGTCGGTTCTTTTTCATGTAGACGGGCGTGTAAAACACATCCAACGCCCCGGAGGCAAACAGCCTGTCCATGGCATATCCCAACGCTTCTCCGGTGATGTCATCCAGTTGGGCTTCCAGGACCGCGATCGCCTCTTCGCTCTCCCCGGAAGCGTCGACGGCCTCCGAAAAAGCGGGATTCCGCCGCTCCCCGCATTCATGCGTCTTTCGCACCAGCATCGCCCGCAACACATTGGGGTGATCAAAATCCTTCTCCCCGGCACCGTAGCCGATTCTCTGGATGGTCATCGACCGAAGGGGGCCGAACCCTTTCACCAGCGTTTTCAGGATGGCCGCCCCCGTCGGCGTGGTCAATTCCCCTTCCGCGTTCCAATCGGACAGGGGAACGCCGACCAGCAGGTCGGCGGTGGCCGGAGCGGGAATCGGGTACAACCCGTGGGCCATCCGCACTTTCCCGTATCCCGTCGGCACCGGGGAGGCGTACACCTCCTCGATGGCGAGGTTCTCCATGGCGAGGCACACCCCGACGATGTCGAGGATCGAATCCATGGCGCCCACCTCGTGGAAATGAACCTCCTCCGGCCCGGTCCCGTGTATCTTGCCCTCCGCTTCCGCGATCGCCTGAAAGATGGCGCGGCTGCGGCGCTTCACCCTCGGCGGCAATCCGCTCTTGTCGATCATGGCGAGAATGTCCGCCGCACGGCGGTGATGATGACCCCGGCGGGGCTTCTCCACGCGAAGCCGCAGTTTCCGGGCGGTAATTCCCCGCTTCACCACCGTCTCCGTCCACATTTCAAAGGGATCGATGGGCAGCTCCCTGAGGTGCTTTTCGATGTAGGCGAGATCCGCGCCGAGATCGATCAGGGCGGCCAGGGTCATATCACCGGAAATGCCGGAGATGCAATCAAGGTACAAGGTCTTCACCTTCACGCGCCTCCATCACCAGTTGTTGAATCTTCGCCGCCGCACAGCCCGCCCCGAATCCGTTGTCGATGTTCACCACCGTCACTCCCGACGCGCAGGAGGTCAGCATCGACAACAGCGCGGCCAACCCCTGAAAATGGGCCCCGTATCCCACCGATGTGGGCACGGCGATCACCGGCCGGCTCACCAACCCGCCGACGACGCTGGGCAGGGCCCCCTCCATCCCCGCCACCACGATCAGCACGCCGGCTTGCCTCAGTGCTTCCCGATAGGCGAGCAGGCGGTCGATGCCGGCCACTCCGACGTCGTAGATCCGCTCCACCCGGCATCCCATCCACTCGGCGGTTCCCGCCGCTTCCTCCGCGACAGGGATGTCGGACGTGCCCGCGCACAAGACGAGCACCTTCCCCGGAAGGCGGCGGGGCGCCCGCCCGCAATTAAGGAGCCGGGACACCGGATCGTAAGACGCTTCCGGAAAGTCGGCCTTCACCGCATCCGCCATCTCCGGCGTCGCCCGGGTGGCCATCGCCCGTCCGTGGGCCTTCATCAGCCGCCTGAAAACCTCCCGCACCTGTCGCACCGTCTTCCCCTGTCCGAAAATCACCTCCGGGTGGCCGGTTCTCGCTTCCCGGCCGAGATCCACTTTGCAAAACCCGATGTCCTCAAATTCTTTCATCGAATCCTCCATTCCGCGTCCCGTCCCGAAGATTTTTCCGCCGAAAATCCGGCCCCCTACAGTGCGCCTTTCAGGGTTTCGTTCATCGATCCGCTCCGGTATCCCTGCAGGTCCAGCGTGACATACGTGAACCCCAGGCGCTTCAAAACTTCCGCGATGTGATCGGCCCGGTCCAGCACCCGGGCAAAATCCTCCCTGGGCACCTCAATCCTCGCAATCGCACCGTGGTGCCGGATCCGCACTTGACGAAATCCCAGCCGGTGCAGCGCCTCCTCCCCTCTGTCCAGCTGCTTCACCTTCTCCAGGGTGATGGGGCTGCCGTAGGGGATCCGGGAGGAGAGACAGGCGAAGGAGGGCTTGTCCCAGTTAGGCAAACCCATCCCCCGCGCCAATTGCCTGAGCTCCCTCTTGTACAAACCCGCCTCCTGCAGCACGCTGCGAATCCCGAACTCCTTCGCGGCCCGCCTTCCCGGGCGGAAATCGCCGAGGTCGTCCATATTGGCACCGTCCAGCACCCACCGGATGCCCCGTTCTTTGGCCAATTGCACCAATTGAAGATACAGGCCGGCCTTGCAATGATAGCAGCGGTCCGGATGGTTGGCCACGAATTCGGGCCGCGAAAGTTCCTCAATCCGGATCACTTCGTGCCGCACCCCGAGCCGCCGGGCCAATTCCTCCGCTTGCCTCAGCTCCCGCCGGGGAAAGGTCTCCGAGGCGGCCGTGACCGCCAGCACGTTGTCCCCCAACTCCTGTCTCGCCCTCGCCAGCACAAAGGTGGAGTCGATGCCTCCGGAAAAGGCGACGAGCACCTTCCCCATCTCCCGCAGGATTTCACCCAACCGGCGGTTTTTTTCTTGTAAATCCATACCATCCTCTCCCTGTGCCGCTTTGCCCAAATCGACCCATCGATATCCCGCCATGTACCGCTTCGTTTCGTTGCAACGGAAAGCCGCTCCGCGGCCCATCCCCTCCTTCCTTCCGGAAGGGATGACGGATGAGCCGCAAGCCGTACATGATGAGTCGGTTCGCCTCAAGAGGGGCCGATGTCCCTGTTTACCCTTTGACGAACACGGTCTTGATCGAGGTGAAAAACTCGATGGCGGCCCGACCTTGTTCCCGCGAATGAGAACTGGACTGTTTCATGCCGCCGAAGGGGGCCTGCAGCTCGACGCCGGCGGTCTCCGCGTTGACCCGAACCAGACCCGCATCCATTTCATCAATAAAGGACAGCATGTTGCCGATATCCCTCGTAAAGATCGAGGCGCTCAGCCCATAGGGAACATCGTTTGCCAGCCTCAGGGCTTCTTCCAAGGTATCCACCCGGATCAGGGCCAACACCGGCCCGAAGATTTCCTCCCGGGCGATCGTCATCTCCGGTGTCACGTCTTCAAACACGGTCGGTTCCACAAAAAATCCGTCCTTCAGATTTTCTTCTTCCAGCCTGCGTCCGCCGCAGAGCAGGGTTGCCCCCTCCTCCACTCCCTTCCGGATGTAGGAGAGAACCCTGTGCAGCTGCTCTTCGCTGACAAGCGGTCCCATCCAGGTTCTCGGATCCATCCCGTCTCCCACCTGGATCTCTTTCACTCGGCTCAGCAGTTTCTCCTTGAACGGATCGTACACGGCGCTCTGCACAAACACCCGGCTGGTCGCCGTGCACTTTTGCCCGGCGGTGCGCAGGCCGCCGCTGACCGTCGCCTCGACGGCCAGGTCCAAATCGGCGTCTTCCAGAACGATCACCGGGTTTTTCCCGCCCATTTCCAGTTGGAATTTGGCGCCGCGGGCCACCGCCCTTTGACCGACCCGCCTTCCCACCTCATTGGAACCGGTGAAGGTGATGCCGCTGATGTCCGGATGATCCACGATGCCCTGCCCGATAACCGGGCCGCTGCCCATCACCAGGTTGACTACCCCGGCCGGCAGCCCCGCTTCCTCCATGCATTCCACCAACTTGGCCGCGGTGACCGCCGTTTCCTCCGCCGGCTTGAAAACCACCGTGTTTCCGTAAGCCAGCGCCGGCGCCATTTTCCAAAGGGGGATCGCCACGGGAAAATTCCACGGGGTGATCACCCCGACCACGCCGAGGGGCACACGCGTGGTAAACATCAGCCCCTCGCTGTCGGTGGAAGGGATGACATCCCCCACCTTCCGCATCCCTTCCCCCGCGTAATATCGGAGAAGGGCGATTCCCCGGGCCGTCTCCCCCTTTGCTTCGGGAAGCGTCTTGCCCATTTCCCGAGTCATCGTCTCCGCGATCTCATCCGCCCGGCGCTCCAGAACATTCGCCATGCGGTGCAGAAATTCTCCCCTTTCCGGACCGGACCGCTTCCGCCAGGAAGACAGGGCGTTTTTGGCGGCGGCCACCGCCTTCTCCAGATCGTCCCGGCCCGAAATCTGCACATAACCGATCACGTCGTGGCGATTTGCCGGATTGATGGATGCCTCCACCTCCCCGGTGGAAGCGGGAACCCACTTTCCATCGATGTAGTTGAGATAGGTTTGGATCCCCGTCGTCAGTGTCAAGGGAGCTTCACCCGCCTTTCATCTTTTCCGGAAGTCCGTTGAAAAGGAAATCCTCTGACGGCCCCGACCTTTTGCAGGCGTCAAAACGTGGGGCCGATTCGCCAGATGCCGAAATCGTGCTGTCTCAGGATTTCCGACTTGGTCAGCTTGCCGGAGCAAACCTGCAGGATTTCCTCAAAAATCCTCTTCCCCACCGATTCCACCGACTCCGTCCCGTCGATAATCGTTCCGGCGTCGAGATCCATGTTTTCCCGCATCGCCTCGAACATCGGGGTGTTGGTGGCGATCTTGATCACGGGCGCGATCGGCGATCCCGTCGGCGTCCCGCGGCCGCTGGTGAAGAGGACCACCTGGGCGCCGCCGGCCACCATGCCGGTCAACTGCTCGATATCGTGGCCCGGAGTGTCCATCCAGACCAGCCCTTTTTTCGTCGGCCGCTGCGCGTATTCCACCAGTTCCTGCAGTGGGCGCGTGCCCGCCTTCGCCGCCGCTCCCAGCGATTTTTCCTCCAGCGTGGTGAGGCCGCCGCGGACGTTGCCGGGGCTCGGATTTCCGGTCCGGATATCGACCCCCATCGCGATCGCCCGGTTTTCCATCGCCTCGATTACTTCATACACCCGCTTGGCCACCCGATCGTCCACCGCCCGCTCGGCCAGCAGGTGTTCGGCGCCGATCAGCTCGGTCGTCTCCGCCAGAATGGCCGTTCCGCCCCGGTCCACGATCATGTCGCTGACCACCCCGACGGCCGGGTTGGCGGACAGGCCCGAGCAGGCGTCCGACCCGCCGCACTCGGTTCCCACGATCAGCTCCTCGAAGCCGAAGGGCTCCCGGGTCAGAGCGGAAGCGTCCTGAACCATCCGGGCGGCGATCCGGGCCGCCTGCGCAATCGCCCCCAGCGTCCCTCCGTGATCCTGGATCGAGACCACTTCCACCGGTTTTCCGCTCTTCGCGATCTCGTCGGCGACGCTTCTGGCCTGGTGGGTTTCACACCCCAGCCCCATCACCACCACGCCGTACACGTTGGGATGGGTTCCCATCCCCACATAGGTGCGGAAGGTTTGCTCATAATCGGCGCCCACCTGGGCGCAGCCGTGCTGATGAATGAAGGAGACGGTGCCGTGAACCAGTTCCGTCACCCGCCGGGCGGCCTGCGTCGCACAGGTGATGGTGGGCAGAATCAGCACGTGGTTGCGGACACCCACCCGCCCATCGGGCCTCCGGTAGCCCATCAGCTCAGGAAGACTTTCCGCGCACAACCCGATCACCCCTTCCCCGCTTTCCCTCCACATTGTGGACGTGGACGTGCTCCCCGACCCGGATGTCGCGGGTGGCCGCGCCGATCACCTCGCCGTACTTCCGCACATCCTGCCCCTTTCGGATCGGCACCACGGCAAATTTGTGGCCGAATTCGACGGCATCCCTCAACACCACCGTAAACCGGCGCCCCCGACACGAGACCTCCACGGCGGCGCCCGCGGGGATCGGGGAAAGGGCCACGGCCACCGAATCCTCCGGGTGCAGCATCACGGTCTTGTATCCCTTTTCCATCCGGATCTCCCTCCCATGTCGCTCAGCCCGTCAGACCTGCGGGACCGGAGCCTTGACGGAGTTGATCAGGGTTCCGATGCCGGAAATTCCGATCTCGATCCGGTCTCCCTCCTGCAAGGTGAAATCGTCGGGAGGCACAATGCAGGTCCCGGTCAAAAGCACGGTCCCGTCAAAAATCGGGTTGTCCCGGATCAAAAAGGACACCAGTTCCTCCATTTTCCGCTTCATCCGCCCCGTGGACGCCGACTCCTCAAACACCTTCCGGCCGCCGCGGTAAATGCGGCATGAGATCTCGAACCGATACGGGTCCTCCACCGTTTCCGCCAGCCGGATCGACGGCCCGATCGAGCAGGAATGTCGCCATATTTTTGCCTGGGGCAGGTAGAGGGGGTTCTCCCCTTCGATGTCGCGGGAACTCATGTCGTTCCCAGCCGTGTATCCGAGAATCCGGCCGTTCCGGTCGAGCACCAGTCCCAACTCCGGCTCCGGAACCTGCCAGGAGGAGTCGCTGCGCAGATAGACCGGCTGATGGGGTCCCACCGTCCGGGCTGCGGTCGACTTGAGGAAAATTTCAGGCCTCTCCGCTTCATACACCTTGTCGTAACAGGTCTTTCCGACTTCTCCGCCGCCTGATTCCGCATTCCGGGCATCCCTGCTCCGCTCGTAGGTGACGCCGCAGGCCCACACCTCGGGGGCCTCGATGGGAACCAGCAAGGCGAGTTCCTCGTAAGATCTCTTCAGCGGCTCCGAAGAAGACAGCACCTGCCGCAGCAGCATCAGCGGCGTTTCCCCCCGGCGCTCCGCCGTCCGCACCAGTTCCAAAAAATCGGTGTACGGCAAGGGGTAAACCCGGCGATCATCGGTGACCGCGGCCAGAACGGGGGGATGTGGATCGTTTAAAAAACGGATGATGCGCATGGAAATTGCCTCCGCCCTTTGGAATTAAACCGGGTTCTGATGATGGATGCCGTAACCCAGTTTTCGGGAGATTTTCTCCGCCGTCTGTTTGAGCAAAAGGATCATGCTTTCCAGCCGTTCCTCCTGAATCCCCGCAATGGGAGACGACATGCTGATGGCGGCCGCCACCTGACCGAGGTAATCGCGGACCGGGACGGCCACGCATTGCACCCCCGGCTCATTTTCCTGATTGTCGATCGCGTATCCCAGGGAGCGCACTTTTTCCAGTTCGGCTCGAAACGTCCGCTCATCGGCGATGGTGTTGGGCGTGTGCGGCACAAATTCATAACCGTCCAGAATGTTCCGGATCACCTCCTCGCTCTGGAAGGCGACCAACACCTTTCCGACGGCGCTGGAATGGATCGGCACCCTCCGGCCGATACGGGAGTACATCACAATGCCGGAGGTGCCCTCCACCTTGTCGATGTAGACACCCTCTTTCCCGTCAAGGATCACCAAGTGAACAGTCAGTCCGGTCTGCCGGGACAGATCCAGCAGATGTCCCTTGGCCACCGTCCGGATATCCAGCGAATGGAGCACGAGATTGCCCCGTTCGACCAGTTTGAGCCCCAGTCTGTATTTGCCGCTGTCCGCGTTCTGATCGATGTATCCGTGGGCCTGCAGCGTCTTCAAGAGCGAGTGGACCGTGCTCTTGTTTAGGCCGATGCGTCGGCTGATTTCGGTGATTTTCAGCTCGGTGTCGTGTTCATCGAACAGATCGAGAATCCGGAGAGCGCGGTCGACAGCTTGAATGATCGGCAATCCTTTCACCTCCGGGCCTGTGCGCCCTTGTCCGTTGTTTTTCATTTCCGCGATTTCCGAAAAATCCGCCGCCGCACCAATCTCCGACCCGGCAGGCGGGAGCTTCGATGGGACAGCCGAAGCCCGACCCGCGCCGCACGGTCTGATGGAAAGGTTTGACCGCCGCCTCTCCCGGCGCGTGTCTTTTTCGGAACGGGCTTCGCGCATTCCCGCACCATTTACAGATGTACGGGGCGCTAACGCAGCACTTGATCCGAACGCTTAAGATCGATCTCCGACCAATAGGGAAGCCCTTCCACATCTCCCGCCACCGTCAGCGCATAGGCACCGGTCCGGTTGCCCAGCCGGATCGCTTCCCGATACGACCAGCCCCTGAGCAGTCCCGACAGAAAGCCGGCGGCAAAAGCGTCCCCCGCTCCGATCGGATCGACAATCGGCTCCACCGGGTATCCCTCCACGTAGTCCGACTCCTTACGGGTTGCGTAATAGGCGCCCCGCTCACCCAACTTGACCACCGCCGCGCGGGCGCCGTTTTCCAGCAGGCGCGCGGCGATGGCTTCCGGCGTACGCTCTCCCGTGAGGATCCGGCCTTCATCAAACCCGGGCAGGATGATGTCACACCGGCTCGCCACATCCATCAGCACCCGCCGGGCTTCCTCCCGGGACCACAACTTCAGGCGGATATTCGGGTCAAACGCGACCAGAAGCCCGTGTTTCTTGGCCAGTTCTATCGCCCGCTCCACCGTGGCCGCACAGCTTTCGCTGAGGGCCGGCGTGATCCCGGTGAGATGAAGGATGCGGGCTTCGCGGATATACGATTCATCCAGATCCTCCGGACTCATCCGGCTGGCGGCAGAGCCTTTCCGGTAATAGTAGACCCTCGGCTCCCGTCCCGCCTGCCTCTCCTTGAAAAACACCGCCGTCGGATACCGGTCGTCGAAGATGACCCGGGATGTGTCCACCCCCTCCCCCCGGATGAAATTGCGCACGAACAGGCCGAACTCGTCGTTTCCCAGGCGGCTGATCCAGCCCGCCCGATGCCCCAGCCGGGCCAGGCCGATCGCCACGTTCGACTCGGCGCCGCCGATCGTCTTCTCAAAAGCGTTCGCATAGCGGAGCGGGCCGACCGACGTGGGAATGAAGAGCACCATCGTCTCTCCGAGCGTTACGACGTCCAGACTCATTTTCCCTCCACGGGGACCGTCATCCCCTCAACCTCCCTTTTCAAGCGAGACAAACCATCTGCGATCCGCGCCGAGGGGCGGAGGATCGCCTCCACAGGAGGTCCCGACAAACTCAACGCGACATCCTCCTTTCCTGATCTGACAGAACGGTTACGCTACCGGGCCACGCGCTTTCCCTTGGGCAGGAGGACGTCGCTCCGATAATCCAACTCGGCTTCCTCCGCCACCGCCAGCGGAACCACTCCGTGCGCCGCATCGGTATGGGCGACCAGCCGGTTGCCGGCAGCCACCCGCCGCTGACGCCTGCGGAGGCGGGAGAGCCGCTGCTCGGCCAGGGGCTGTCGGGCGGTGCGGACGGAATCAAATTCGAACCGCAGTTGCCCGTTTTGAAAGGCTGACGCATCCAGAAACTGAATCTCTCCCCTTCTCAGATCGAGATACAGCAGGTCCCCCGTCTTCAGATAGAGAATTCCCCCTCCCTGCAGGGCTTCGGGCGTCATGTGCCCGATCGCCGCACCATAGGTCACCCCCGAATAGCGTCCGTCGCTGATGACGGTGACCAGCCTCCTCAGGGTTCGGTTGGCGTTGATGTGCTGCATCGGGGTGAACATTTCCGGCATCCCGAAGGCGGCGGGGCCCTGTCCGGAGATGACCACCGCAATTTTCAACACGTGGTTTTTCACCATGTGATCGTACAGCTCGTCATAATCCATGTCTTTCCATCTTTCAACATGCTCCGGCCCGTTGTGCCTCAGCATGGCCCGCAGGTTTTGATGGCTGAAGTGGCGCTTTCGCTTCAAATGCTCCAGCAAATCCGGATCGAGCAGGCTTCGGTTGGCATCCTCCTCGTTTTCGTAGTAGAGGACGAAGGCCGCTTTCTTGTCGAACTCATCCAGTTGGGGCGTCGGCATGCCGCTGATTTTGACCACCGCGCTCTCAAAAAAGTTGCCGGTGAGCACGTCCACCCCGCTGAAGGGACGCCGGGGCTCGGACAAAATGATCGGATTGTCGGTCACGCGCTCGGCGGAAAGCCCCTCCCGCCTCGCCAGCCGTTCCCGCCACGTGGTTCCGGTGACCGTGGGGGCATCCAGATCCATCGGGACCCCGTTTTCCAGAAGCTCGTGGAACAGCGTCTCCATGCCGCGGATCTTTCCGCTGCAGCACTGCAGGGCCAGGGCAAAGATGTCCCGCCCCTCCGTCAGGCTGTAGTCGAACAGATCCGGAACCGGGTGTTCCTTGTGAATCCGGTCGATGTCCCAGAGGCTGAATCGGTAGCCTCCGTACAGCATTGCCGCCACCAGGTGCATCATCAGGTTGGTCGATCCGCCGGATGCGCTGTGGATCCGTATCGCGTTCCGGACGTTGGCGGCCATGATATTGGACACGCCGAACGCCGGATCGTTGATCATCGCCGCCAGACTGTCGAGGGCCCGGTTCACCGCTTCCTGGTCCGGGGGTTCCGTCAACAGCTCCAGCGCCGGATGGACCAGACCGAGACCGGCCACCAGATGGCGCGAGCTGTTGCCGGTTCCGTTGAAGGCGCAGATGCCGCCTTTGCCGTCACAGGTTGCCACCGCCAGCCGCTTTTCGTAATCCTTGTGCTCTTCTTTCGTCAGGATGCCGCGTTCCCGGGCCCGCTGAAGCACTCCCTGGAAAGCGGTGTTCGAGGAACACTGCAGGATGTAGGCCATCGTTTCCCGCAAATCCTGTGCGATGTCGTCCGCCCCCTGGCCCTCCGCCCTCTTGGCCACGTTCTCCAGCTCCCTGCGCAGATCCGGCGGGATCGTCCCTCCCTTCAACACATGGGCCGGTGCGAAGGTGGCAAAGAAGGGAGCTTCCCCCCGCAAGCGGCGGATCCGATCCACATGGGCCAGTGCGCTGACGACCCCGAGGGGCTGTTTGTCGCATCCCTGGATCACGAAGGCTCCGTGATAGCTGTGGGCCTCGATCTGATTCACCACCACCTCCGCCACCGCGTTGCGGCTTTGCAGGGAATAACTCATCCCCTGGTTGCTCTGCGCCGTTCCGTCACACATGACGGGCGTGGAGAAGGAAAAGGGAACGCCGCCGTTCTGCCATATGCGAAGGGCCGCCCGGGCCGTCGTCAGATAATCCATGATGTGGGCGGGATGATCAGCGGACCCGCCGATGATGACGATCCGCGGGGCATTGTTTTCCAGGCGGTCATAAATCGCCTCCAGCGTCCAGTCGGGCGCAGGCCCCTCATAGGCCGGACCGAGAACCTGTTTGGCGCGGTCCAGCAATCCCGCCACGCAGATCGGCTCGTTCGCCTTTCCCTGCACGTTGTCCCGGTAGGGATTCACCGGGTTGTCGATGTTCGGATACCGAAGGGCCATTTTTCTTCCTCCTTGTCCCGCCTCAGAGACGGTGGAATATGGGACGGTCCGGTAAGAAGCCGCGAAACGCTACCATTCCGCCACGGTCCCGTCTTCATTTCGCCAGACCGGGTTTTTCCAGTTGTGCCCCCGCCGCGCCGCCTCCTCGACGCGCTTCTCATCGATCTCGATGCCGAGGCCCGGTCCCCTGGGAATCTCCACAAAGCCGCCGTCATAGCGGAACACCCGGGGATCGACGAGATAATCGAGCAAATCGCCGTCCCGGTTGTAATGGATGCCCAGGCTCTGCTCCTGGATGATCGCATTGGGCGTGCAGGCATCCACCTGCAGCGCCGCGGCCAGGGCGATCGGACCGAGGGGGCAGTGGAGGGCCACCGCCGCATCGAAGGCTTCCGCCATGGCGGCGATTTTTCTCACCTCCAGGATGCCTCCGGCATGGGACGGGTCCGGCTGAAGGATGTCCACATACCCCTCCAGCAAGATCCGTTTAAACCCCCAGCGCGTATACATCCGTTCGCCGGTGGCGATCGGCGCCGCGGTGTGGCGGGCGATTTCCCGGAGGGCCTCGTTGTTTTCCGGAAGCACCGGTTCCTCCAAAAACATCGGACGGAAGGGCTCAAGCTCCTTGGCCAGAATCTTCCCCATCGCCCGGTGCACCCGGCCGTGAAAATCGACGCCGATTCCGATATCCCCTCCGACCGCTTCCCGGACGGCCGCGATCCGGTCGACCACGGCCTCCACCTTAGCAGGCGTGTCGATATAATTCATCTCTTCCGTCGCATTCATCTTGACCGCGGTAAATCCCGCCTCCACCCTTTCCTTCGCCGCGGCCGCCACATCCTGCGGACGGTCTCCTCCGATCCAGGAGTAGACGCGAATCTTGTCGCGGGCGGCGCCGCCCAGCATCTCGTAAACGGGGATGCCGTAATACTTGCCCTTGATGTCCCACAAGGCCTGTTCCATGCCGGACAGGGCGCTGGTCAGGATCGGACCTCCCCGGTAAAACCCTCCGCGGTACAGGACCTGCCAGTGATCTTCGATCTTGAGCGGATCCTTGCCGATGAGATAATCGCTCAGCTCCCGGACACAGGCGGCCACGGTGTCGGCCCGCCCTTCCACGATCGGTTCCCCCCACCCCGCGAGGCCGGCATCCGTCTCCACCTTCAGAAACAGCCAGCGCGGAGGGACTTTGTAGAGCGATATCCCCGTCACTTTCATCCGGGATCCTTCCTCTCGTCGCTTTTATCGCCGGGCCAAACGGAAAAATCCGTCGCTTCCGGTTCCGTCAAAATCTCGACGTCCTCCCGCCGCCGGGCTTCCTCCAGCAGGCTCTCCGAGATCCAGAGATTCTTCAATTCCAGCGTGTTCCGTATCCAGACCAGCCGCACTCTGGACGGGTCGGGGGCGTTGCACGTCTTGATCGCCGCCTTCACCGCCAGCTCCTCCGTTTCCATAAACATGGGCAGCTTGACGGTGGAGACCACTGTGCTCGTCAGCGCGTTGGCGTACCCCTTCTCCCATTCGATCGCCTCAAGGGCCTTTCGGGTGATGATATCGGCGAGGCCGATTCCATTGGCATTTCCGTGGGTCCTTTCCGTCAAGCCGAGCACGGCGATCCGGGTCACCCGGGGACCGCCGGAGGCGTAAGGCGTCGGATAGCGTCCGGTGATATTGGGATCCATCCCGTCGCCGGAGATGTCCTTGCCGATCTCATCCACCACCAACACATCGATCGGATCAAACAAGATCCGCGGCATCAGCGACTTCGCCTCCAGCAGCAGATCGGGCTCCACCGCCTCAATCTTCTCCGCCGGCACCGCCACGATCTTGGCCGGCCGGTCATAGGCGTTCTCGACGGTGGCCAGGCCGAAGATGATGGGCACTTGGCTCAGGACGATTCTGGCCATGGCCACCACGTGTTCCGCCATGTACTGAAAACCGCGGGAATGGGCAGTTTCCGCCCCTTTCTGCTTTCCCAGGCCGATGGTGATCATTTTCATCAGCCCGCTCTCCACGGGGCCCCGGAAGGCGGTGTGGGGTTTGACGCGGTTGATGACAATCACCTTGTCGGCCGAATAAGCTTGCCTGTCGGTGTAGACCGGAAGGCCGCTCGCCAGCCTCCCCACCTCCACCACGTCCATGGAGGAACGGATCGGTGCCTCCACCGACGATTCGGTGACGCCCAGCTGTTTCAAAACCTCGATCTGCCCTTCCGCCGTCGCTCCCCCGTGGCTGCCCATGGCGGGAACGATGAAGGGTTGACCACCCCTGGAACGGACGAGGCGAACCACCTCCCGGGTCATGACATCGATATCGGCCACGCCGCGGCTCCCCACGGCGATCGCCACCCGATCCCCTTCTGAAATGCGCTCCAGCACTCCTTCCGCCGCAACCGCTTCCCGCACCGCGCCCGGAACATCGGCCACCTCCGGAGCCGGGAAGGATTGCCGCACCTTCACCATTCGGGGAAGGGGAACGTCCTTGAGCAGCGACTTGATCACCCGCATGAAAAACGCCCTCCCCTCCCTCCCGTTTCCACGGGCTCAACGGTTTCTCGCCTTTTCCACCTCTTCAAAGAGCTGGCTGACCAGGTCTTCCCCCAGCTTTTTTCTGTACTTTTCAATCACCGGCTGGATGATTTGTTTCATCCTTTCCCGTTCCTCCGGCGACACCTCATTGATCTTGATCCCCTGTTTCTTCAGCTCCTCGAGGGATTCGGCGTTCACTTTTCGGTTCAGCTCCCGTTCATACTTTCCGGCCTCGATCGCCGCTTCGCGGATCAGCTGCTGATCTTCGGGGGAGAGGCGGTCCCAAAAGGATTTGCTGACCAGGAAGACGAAAGGGGTGTACACATGCTTGGTCAAGGAGAGATAATCCTGCACCTCGTAAAACTTGTTGGAGACGATCGTCGCTAGAGGGTTTTCCTGCCCGTCCACCGTCCCGCTTTCCAGGGCCGTAAACACTTCGGAGAATGGCATCGGCGTCGGGTTGCTCCCCAAGGCTTTGAAGGCATCCAGGTGAACGTCCGTCTGCATGGTGCGAATCTTCAGCCCTCTGAAGTCCTCGGCCCTCTTCACCGGCCGCCGGCTGTTGGTCAGATTGCGGTAGCCGTTCTCCCAGTAGGTCAACCCCACCAAACCGTGTTCGGGCAATTTGTCCAAAATCTTCTGCCCCAAAGCTCCGTCGAGAACCGCGTCCGCCTCCTCCTCTTCGTCAAACACGAAGGGAAGATCGAAGATCCCGAATTCCGGCACGATGCCGACCAAAGGGGAAGTGGACGGAATGGTCACTTCCTGTACGCCCGCCTGAAGCGCCTCCGTCATCTTCAAATCATCCCCGAGCTGGGCGCTGAAATAGGGGCGCACCTGGATGCGGCCGCCGCTTTTTTCTTCGACGATCTCCTTAAATCGGTTGAGGGCCTGCCCCTGGGGATGATCTTCGTTCAGACCGATTCCCGCCTTGATCACAATGGCCTCCCCCGCAGACCCGGAGGTGCCGCAGGCCGCAGTCACAAGGACCAGGCAGAGAACCACACACACCGAACCCCACACCCGTTTCATTCCGGATTCCCCCTTCTCCCTGAGAATCACTGCCGTTTCCCCGGCAAAGCCTGTTCCATTACCTCCAGGTTGACGAGGTACCGCGGATATCTCCCGTGCTGCAACACCTCCCGTACCGCTTCGGCCGCCTTTGTCCTGAGCTCTTCCATGGCCTCTTCCGAATACCAGGCCATGTGGGGTGTCAGGATCACCTGTTCCATCGACAGCAGCGGATGGTCCGGCCGGATCGGTTCCTCCTCCACCACATCCAGTGCCGCCCCGGCGATCCACCCCTCCCGAAGGGCTTCCAGCAAAGCCCCCTCATCGACAACCGGTCCCCGGGAGGTGTTGACGAGGTACGCCTGGGGCTTCATGCTCCGCAACTGCTCCCTGCCGATCATCCCCCGGGTTTCCGCCGTCAGCGGCGCGTGAACGGAAACAATGTCCGCCTCCCGGCACAACCGGTCCAGGGAGACGAGGGACACCCCCCGTTCCTCGGCGACCGCCCGGGGAACATAGGGATCATGGGCGATCAGGCGGAAGCCCAGGGGCTTCAATTTCGCCGCCAGGATCCGGGGGATGTTTCCGAACCCGACCAGACCCACGGTCTGACCCCGCAGCCGGCGGACCGGTGCGGCCCTCTTGAAGTCCCACTCCCCCCGCTTGACCAGCCGGTCGGCCGCAGTGATGCGGCGCGCCAGATTGAGCAGGAGAGCCAGCGCATGATCGGACACCTCGTCGAGACAATAGTCGGGCACGTTGGCGACACAGATCCCCTTCTCCGTGGCCGCCGCCAAATCGATGGTGTTCACGCCCACCCCGTAGCGGACGATCACCCGGCACCGGTTCAGCGCCTCCACCACCCTTCGCCCCAGAGGGGCATACTGGTTGAGAATCGCGTCCGCATCCCGGCAGGCGGCGATCACCTCCTCCTCTGTCCGGCACTGCGCGGGAATCAGCTCAAAGGGGCCGCCGCCAAGCACCTTCTCCTCGTACCGCAGATCGGCAAATTCCCAATCGGTCACCACCACTTTCCACCGGCCCAAGACGGGTCACCTCCCTTTAGGTCAGCCACTCCAACGGAACCGTGACAATTTGGGGAAAGAAGACGAGCAGCAGGAGGATGGCGATCTCCACCAACATGAAGGGCCACAATCCCTTCACCAGCTCGCCGATGCTGATCCGGCTGATGCCGCATCCGACATAGAGCACCGTGCCCACGGGGGGAGTGATCAAGCCGATGCAGAGATTGATGACCATGATGATGCCGAAATAGACCGGATCGATCCCCGCGGCTTTGACAATGGGCATCAACACCGGCGTCAAAATCAGGATCGTCGGGGTCAGATCCATCACCATGCCCACCGCCAGCAGCAATAGGTTGATGAAAAGCAGGAGCAGTAGCGGACTGTCGATGAGGGGATTCAAAAGTTCCGTCATTTCCTGCGGCACGTTGGCGACGGTGATCATCCAGGCGGAGACGATGGCCGCCGACGCGACGAACATGACGACGCTCGTGGTTTTCGCCGACCGGATCAGGGCGTCGTACAGTTGACGCGGCCCGATGTTGCGGTAAACGAACATCCCCACGAACAGGGCGTAAAAGACGGCGATCACGCCGGCCTCCGTCGGAGTGAACACCCCTCCTCGCAAACCCCCGATGATGATCACCGGCATCAACAGAGCCCAACCCGCCTCCTTGGTGGCGATCAGGATCTCCTTCACACTTTTCCGCGGGGGCAGCTCCGCCGTTTCCCTCCGGGACATATAGGTCCACACCAGCATCAAGCCGATGGCGATCAAAAGTCCCGGGACGATTCCTCCCATGAACAGCTGGGTGATGGAAACACCGCTCACCACGCCGAAAAGGATCATGGGAATGCTCGGGGGAATGATCGGGGCGATGATTCCGGCGGAGGACACGATGGCGGTGGGAACTTTTTTGTCGTATCCCCGTTCGACCATCATGGGAATCAGGATGGCGCCCAACGCCGCCGTGTCGGCGACGGCCGAGCCCGACAGCCCGGCGAACAGAACGCTGGCGATGATCACCACATACCCCAGCCCGCCCCGGACGTGGCCGACGAGGGTCATCGCGAACTGGACGATCCGCTTCGACATTCCCCCCCGGTTCATCAGTTCCCCGGCGAGGATGAAGAAGGGGATGGCCATCAGGGCGAAATTGTTCGCCCCGTTAATCAGGTTCTGGGCGACGATCTGACTGTCCAGCATATTCATGGAGACCATCAGCGCGACGGAGCACAGCATGAGAGCAAAAGCGACGGGAACACCTGCGGCCAGTGCGGCGAACAACGCGACGAGAAAAACCCACAGCATGTTTTGCGCCCCTTTCCGTGCCTGTCAGTCCGTGTCAGCGCTTCCCTCCGACAGGGAGAAGTCCGATTCCCCGCTTCCGCCGAAGAGAATCCGGAACAGGCGAAGGATGACGATGACGGCCATCGCCAGGCTGGTCACCACCCCGACCCCGTACACGAAGCCGAGGGAAACGCCGGTGGCCGGAGCCTTTGACGCCATGTTCAACCAGGTCATCTTCCAGCTTCCGTCAAAGACAAGCCACAGGACGTACAGGACCAGAGAATGGCTGATGACGGCAAAGAACTTCTTCCAACCCGGTGACAACCGTTTGAATACGACGTCGACGGCGAGATGCATCCGCTCCTTCAAGGCGGCGATCGCCCCAAGGAACACCATCCACACGAACAGAAAACGGGACATCTCTTCGGACCAGGTGATGCCGGAGTCGAAAAAATAGCGCAGCACCACATTGAGAAAAACCAGCGCCGACATCCCCGCAAGGGAGAGAGCGATCAACAGATTCAGCAATCCCTCGAACCAGCGGCCCGCCCTTTCCATCCAGCGATTCATCCGCCTCCTCCTTTCACGGACTCGTCCTCCGGATCCGCTCGATCAAGTCCTTCGTCTCCGGATGTTCCCGGTAAAACTGCTGATAGATGGGCTCCGCCGCCTTTTCCATGGCCGCACGGAACCGCTTGTCCGGGACGATGAACCGGATTCCCTGATCCTTCAGGAACTTTTTGTCCTCCTCAATGCTCTTCTTGAGCAGATCCCATTCGTAGGCCGCCGATTCCTTCGCCGCCTCGGCGATCACCTCTTGTTCCCTAGGCGAGAGGCGATTCCAGAACCCGCTGTTGATGATGTACAGATTGGGGCTGAACATGTGGTTGGACTCCAGCACGTAGGATTGCACTTCATACCATCCGGAAGCCCGAAGCGTCGCGATCGGGTTGTCCTGTCCGTCCACCACCCCCTGTTCCAGCGCGGTGAACACCTCCGAGATCGGCATCGGTGTCACGTTGGCGCCAAGGGCTTTACCGAAGGCGATATAGTTCGGGATGTTCGGCATCCGGAGGCGGAAGCCCCGGAAATCCCCCATGCGGCGCAAAGGCTTGTTGCTGGAAAACATCCGCATCCCGTTGGCGCTCCAGGCGAGGGCTTTCACCCCGTGCTCCCTTTCCAGGTCCGCCGTCAACTCCTCTCCCAGGGGGCCCTTCAGCACTTTGTTGGCATGGTCCAGGTCCTTGAAGATGAAGGGGAGCTCGGGGATGCCCATCTTCGGGATATCCGCCTGCATGATCATCCCGGGGATGCCCATCTCGATGGTGCCGTTCCGCACCCCGTCGTAAAACTCTTTCTCCGCTCCCAATTGGCTGTTTCCGTAAATCTGCACCCGGAGATCGGTCTTCGCTTCCACCATCGGCTTGAACTTTTCCCGAAGAGCCACGTTTTGCGGATGGTCGTCGGCAAAATAATTGGCCACTTTGATCGTTTTGGCACCGCCCGCAGACGGCCCCCCGCAGCCCGCGGCGATAATCGACGCAAGCAGCACCAGGGTAAACAGCATGGCAACGCCTCTTCTCATTTTCTGAATCCCCCTTCCGATGCCTGCTCCGGATGTCGGCCCAACAACCGATCAAAAGTTTTATATGATAGAACTGCGTTTTTCTTCGAAGTATTAATTATGAAAAAGGATTTATGGGTGTTTTATATTATAAAACCGCGTTCTCTTTTAACGGTACATATTATCCTAATATTCATATAACATATTAATTTTGTTTAAGTCAATAATAGTTGTATAATTCGAAATCATGCATATCCATCTTTGCTCCGAAACGGACCGTTTTAAATCTCGGACGGCTGCCCTTTTCCCTGACGGCCTTCTTCCGGCCCGGATTCCCCTCTCCTCCCTTCGAAAGAATGCCAAACCGCTCCAAGACGGTCTTGAAATTTGCAAACCGAAAACATATGGTCAAAGGTGGGAGGAGATCATTCATGGAATGGATTGATTCATTGCGGAAATTGCTGAAGGAAGATCAGGTCACGGTGAATCCGACGGAACTGGAACGGCACAGCCGGGACGAATCGTATCACACACCCCATCTTCCGGATGTGGTCGTTTTTCCGGAAAACCGGGAGGAAGTCAGCCGCATTCTGCGCTTTGCAAACGACCGGGAAATTCCCGTCACCCCCTTCGGCTTGGGAAGCAGCCTGGAGGGGCACGTGATTCCGTACAAGGGCGGCATCTCCGTCGATTTTCAGCGCATGAACAAGATCCTCGAGGTTCGGCCGCAGGACATGTTGGTCCGCGTACAGCCCGGAGTGACGAGGAGCCAATTGAACAGGGAATTGAAGAAATACGGGCTGTTTTTCTCGGTCGACCCGGGAGCGGACGCCACGCTGGGAGGCATGGCCGCCACCAATGCGAGCGGAACCACGGCGGTTCGCTACGGCGTGATGCGGGATCAGGTGAGGGATCTGGAGGTGGTTTTGTCCGACGGCCGAATCATCCGCACCGGCGGCCGGGCGGCCAAATCCTCCTCCGGTTACCATTTGACCGGCCTGTTCGTGGGTTCGGAGGGAACCCTCGGCCTGTTCACCGAATTGACCCTTCGGGTGTTCGGAATCCCGGAGGCCATCATGGCGGCGCGGGCCGTGTTTCCCACGGTCAAGCAGGCGGTCAACGCCGCGGTTTCCATCATCTCCTCGGGGATACCGGTGGCCCGGCTCGAACTGGTGGACGCTCTGTCGATGAAATACCTGAACGAACACAGCGAAACCCGCTATCCGGCGGCCCCGACACTGTTTTTGGAATTCCACGGAAACGAGGCGGGGTTGAAAAGGGACGTCGTCTTCGCCGAGGAACTGGCGCAGGGAGAGGAATGCCAAGGGTTTCAATTTGAAACCGACACGAAGGCGAGGGCGAAACTGTGGGAGGCGCGCCACCACCTGGCTTATGCCTTCATTCACCGGTCCCCCGGCAAACGGTTGATGGTGACCGATGTGTGCGTTCCCATGTCGGAATTGGCCGGCGCCGTGGAGCACGCCAGGCACGCGCTGAATCAGGAAGGAATGGAAGGGGGCATTCTCGGCCATATCGGGGATGGAAACTATCACGTATTGATGATGATCGATCCGACGGATCCCCGGGATGTGGATAAAGCCGAAAAGATCAACGCCTCCATCGTCGAATACGCCCTCGGCCGGGGAGGCACCTGCACGGGGGAACACGGCGTCGGCGTGGGAAAAATTCGCTACCTGCGCCGGGAACACAAGGAGGCCGTGGACGTGATGATGAGCATCAAGCAGGCGCTGGATCCGAAGGGGATCCTCAACCCGGGCAAAAAGCTGCCGCCCCGATAAGCCGGCCGAAAACACGAAAGGGGTGCCGCGCTTGTTACAACGCGGCACCCCGGCTGTTTTGCGGGTGAAAGAAGAAAGAAAGCGGAGTTCAGGACAGGCGGCCGCCAGCAGCGGGGGCACGCTTGAAGGTGGTCGAAAGAAGCAGAACACGTCCCGAATTCAGTTGTCATCTCCCTCGAAGTACCAAGGGGCGGATGTTTTGGGAACCCCTTCAACGGTTTCACCCCACCATGCCTTCTCCAACACGCCGACAAACGCTTCGGCGGACCGGGCCTTGAGCAGGGAGCGGACCAGGGAAGGGCTTTCGATGATTCTGCCCAGCAGTTCATAGAGGGACTGCAAATCCTCCTGGCTCTCCCGCTTCACGCTGAGCACGCAGACCAATTGGACGGGTCTGTCGCCCCACACGACCGGCTTCTCCAGAGTGCACACCGCGATGAAGGTTTGATCGGACCGGGGCGTGATCGGATGGGGAACCGCCACCAGATTTCCGTAGGCCGTCGGCGCCACCTTCTCCCGATCACGAATTCCCTCCAGAAAATCGGGATCCACCATGTTCTTCTCGCGCAACCGGTCGTGCATGAAGGCGAGCACCTCCTCCCGGGAGGAAAAACGCCTTCCCAGAAACAGGAGATCCCTGCGGAAATAGCGAACCGGTTGTTTCTTCCGCTCCAGGATGTGGGATTCGATCCGGGACAAATCGGGGTTGCCGATGACGGCACTCACTTCCACCACGGGAACCGGCAAGGGCTCCGAGATGGGGATGGAGCTGATCACAAAGTCGATGTTCCGCAGGTCCCACCGGTGCAGGTTGTAGTATTCCGTCGTCCCCACCACATCCAGGCGGTTTCCGAAACGATTTTTGATCTTGTAATAGATCAATTGGGCGGTACCCAGTCCGGAGGCGCAAACGATCAGGCACCGCTTGGGGGCGGTGGTCGATTTTTTTCTCTCGATGGCGACCCCGAGATGAAGGGCCAGGTATCCCACCTCATCCTCGCTGATCTCGATCCCGGTCTCCTCTTCGAGGGCCATCCCCGCGATCACACCCGCCTCAAAGGCCAGCGGGTAATTCTTTTTGATGTCCTCAAGCATCGGGTTCCGGATGTTCATCCCGAACTTGTACCGGTGAATCGCCGGTTTCAGATGGAGGGCGAGGTCCATGATCAGTTTTCGATCCTGTTTCAGGTCGATCTCCAATTCCGACTCAATTTTGCTCAAAGCGGCGTGAACCAGGCGCAAAATCCCCTCATCCACCACCTGTTCCGGGGGAGGCGTTCCGCCTTCACCCTGCATCGCCATCTTGGTTCCCAAAAGGTGAATCGCGATATAGGCGATCTCCTCCCGGGGAAAAGAGAGCCCGAAAGCCTCTTCCACATCGTTGACGATCCGCCCGGCGACTTCGTATTCCCGCTGATTCACGATATCCTTCAGGTCGGCCGGGTACAGCGTGACCCGATTCCCGCTCCGAATCCGCCTGCAGGCGATGGCGATGTGCATCAGCAGGTTGTGGACGGAAATATCGGAGATGGTGATGCGGTATGCTTGAATGTTTTTCAGGATGATTTGACGAATCTTCTCCAGTTCTTCCCGGGGAAGGGGAAGCAAGGGGGAGTCCGGCGACAAGTGCCAGCGGTCCTTCCGGGAAAAAAGGGTGTCCGCCATGCAAAAGCGAAGCTTCATTTCCCTGCCGGAAACCTTCAGGCCGTAATGGGGGCGGGAGATCAATCGGATGTCGTACTTCGCCAACCGGTGTTTCACCAGCTTCAGGTCGTTTTGAAGCGTCGATTTGCTGACGTAGATCTCGTCGGCCAGATCCTCCAGCTTGAGATAGCCGTCACTCAAGAGCAGCCGACGGATGATGTGGGACGCCCTCTCCTCCGGTGTCATGGGAACCCTGTGATCGGGGGCCTTGATGTGGGATTGCAGGAATTGGCGAAACAGGCGGTCCTCCCGGATCACCAACCGGTATCCCTTTCCCATCAGCGATTCCACCCGGGCACCGTGTCGGGTCAAAAGCTCATCCAGGCGTTTGACATCGTTTCGTATCGTCCGCACCGTCACCCGGTTCACATCGGCCAGATATTTGCCGGTCACCGGAAAGGAAGCCGCCATCAATTCCCGCAAAATGCGTTGCATGCGCCTCGTCAACATCTCTTCTCACCTTCGATCCGTCTCCCCGAATCGTCCCCACCGGCGGAGGGCGAAGCTCCCCCTTATTTAATCGAAACCGTTGTTTTGGGCCAACTTGCGAAACCAACCGGCGCTCTTCTTCGGCGTCCTTTTCTGGGTCTTGAGGTCGACGGAGACCAGGCCGTATCGATTTTTGTAGGCGTTCATCCAGGACCAGTTGTCCATGAACGTCCACAGGTGATAGCCCTTTACGTTGCAACCCTCTTCGACGGCCCGGTGCAGCCAGATCAGGTGCCCGCGAATAAATTGGATCCGGTAATCATCCTGGATGACGCCGTCCTTGAGAAATCGCTCCTCGTCTTGAACCCCCATCCCGTTCTCCGAAACGTAGGATTCGATATTGCCGTAGTTCTCCTTCAAATTGATCAGGATGTCGTAGAGGCCCTTTTCATAGATTTCCCAGCCCCTGTACGGGTTCATCTTCCTGCCGGGCATTTCATAGTGATCAAAGAACCACTCGGGCATGAAGGGAGCGTGGGGATTGGGCAGATGTTCCTTCGCTTTGACGCGTCGGGGCTGATAATAGTTGATCCCGAGAAGGTCCACCTTTCCTTCTTTCAACAGCTCCCCGTCCCCCTCCAGCACCTCCGGCAGCTGGCCGTACTCCCGCAGGAGATCGATCAGCTCCCGGGGGTATTCGCCCAAGACCGCCGGATCCAGAAAACTCCGGTTAAAGAACAGGTCGGCGATGCGGGAGGCCTTCAGATCCGCCGGGTGGGAACTCCTCGGATAGGAAGGAGTCAGATTCAGGATGATGCCCACTTTTCCCCGGATGCCCTCTTGCCGGAACGCCCGAACCGCCCTGGCGTGGGCCAGCATCGTGTGATAGGCCACCCGAGCGGCTCGCTTGAAATCCACAATGTTCGGGTAGTGGAAGTCATACAGGTAGCCGCCTTCCACGGGGACGATCGGTTCGTTAAAGGTAAACCACTTCTTCACCCGATCGCCGAACAGCCGAAAAGCCGTACGGGCGTAAGTCTCATAGGCATCGACCACCTTCCGGCTTTCCCATCCGCCCTCCTGTTGCAGCTCCAGGGGCATGTCGAAGTGGAAGAGGGTGACAAAGGGTTCGATGCCGCAGGCCAAAAGCTCATCAATCACGTCATTGTAGAACCGGACCGCCGCCGGATTGACATCGCCCCGTCCCCCCGGAATGAGCCGCGCCCAGGAGATGGAAAACCGGAAGGAATTGTGACCGATCTCCTTCATCAAACGGATGTCTTCCCGATAGCGGTGATAAAAGTCGGAGGCAGTTCCGGGACCCACGTTGTCGTAGAAGCGATGGGGCTCGATTTCATACCAGTGGTCCCAGATGGTTTTCCCCTTTCCGCCTTCGGCCGCCGCCCCTTCGATCTGGGCGGCCGACGTGGCGCTGCCCCACCAGAATCCCTCCGGAAATCGGTATTTCACGGACATGCGGTTTCCCTCCGAATCCTTCAGGTGTTTCGTGCTCTGCTCCGATAGAGTTCGATGATCTCCACCGCCAAATCCCGAACCGTCATCGACGTCATCAAATGATCCATGGAATGCATCAGAATCACGTTGACCGGGGTCTTTTTCCCGCCGGCTTCCCCGTGAAGCAACCGGGTCTGGTAATCGTGGGCCTTGCCCAGTTCCCCTCCGGCCTCTTGGATCAGCCGGTCCGCTTCCTCAAAACGGCCGGCCTTGGCTTCCTGGATGGCCTCCATGGCGTTGGATTTGCCGTTTCCAGCGTGAAGGATGATCTTAAAGGCGGTTTCGACGATTTCGTCCATCTGCCGTATCACTCCCGTGGTCAGTCTCGAACTGCGGCTTTTTTCGCGGCTTGACTGCTGCTTGAATCTCCCTTCTCCCTTTCATAATACTGCTTGTCTAGGATTTTCAGGAAGGGCCACCAGATCGCCATCACGACGAACAGGTTGAAAATCTGCATCACCGCTCCCTGCCAGGCGTTGCCGGTCGCCAGGAACCCGCTCAAGCCGATGGGTGTGGTCCATGGGACGATCACCCCGGCAGGTTTCGGCACCAGCCCGATCGACATCGCCGTATAGGTGATGATGGTCACCACCACCGGCGCCAACAGCCAAGGAATCAGAACGAGGGGGTTCATGATGATCGGAAGGCCGAAGATGATCGGTTCGTTGACGTTGAAAAGGCCCGGGGGCGCTCCCAATTTTCCCAATTCCTTGATCTGCCGGCTGCGCCCGATGAGAAAGATCAGGACAATGACGGCCAGGGTCATCCCCGATCCCCCCATGCCGACGAGGAAGGTGTCGATAAACTGTTTGGTGATGATGTTGGGGAGTTCCTCCCCGGCCTGGAACGCCTTCAGGTTTTGGTCATTCAGGGCAAACCAGATCGGATCGAAGACGGAGTTGACGATGATCTGGCCGTGCAGGCCGAAAAACCAGAAAAACTGAATCAGAAGCACCGCCACGATGGTCGCGGGAAGGCCGCTGCCCAGCACGGTCAAGGGCTGTTGGATCACGGTGTAAATGAAGTTTTGGGCGGTTTCGAAGGGTGTGTAGCTGAAGAGGATGCGGACGATCAGGAAGACGGACAAGGTCAGCGCGATGGGAATCAGGGCGCTGAAGGAACGGGACACCGCATCGGGCACGCCCGCCGGCATCTTGATCACCCAGTTTTTCTTCACAAAATAACGGTACAGCTCCGAAGCGATGAAGGACGTGAAAATCCCGAGGAACAGCCCCTCCGCCCCCAGAACGGATGTGGGAATGACGCCGGTGACATTCTCCAGCACCTGGGGCGTCATTATCAGGAAAGCCGCCAGGGAAACCACGCCGCCATAGATTCCCTCCAGCCCGTAATGCTCCGTCAGCTTGTAACCGATCCCGATGATGACAAACAGGCCCATGATGCTCAAGGTGGCCGCCGATGCCGGTCCAAGGGCATTCTGATAAGCGGCGTATGCCTCTTCGCTCAACACCCGGTCCAAAAAGGGAAAGTTGGCGATCACCACAAAAATCGACCCGAAGATGATCAGGGGCAAGGCCACCATAAACCCGTCCCGGAGAGCCGTCAGGTAACGGTTGTTGTTCAGCTTGTCCGCGAGGGGCAAGAGCAGGTTTTCCAAAACGCCCATCCATTTGTTTTGATTCATCGGGACTCCTCTCCCTTTTCGATCAACTCAAGGGCTTTATTCAGCACGGCTTCTCCATCCACACGGCCGTAGGCGATCGGATCGATCGCTTCGATGGGTATCCCCAGGGCCTCCCCCTCCTCGGAGAGCTTTTTGATCAGGAATCGCATCTGGGGACCCACGAGCAACACATCCGCCTTTTTCATCTCCGTGACGGCCTTGTCCTGCGCCACAGCCCAAATTTCCACGTCCACCCCTCGGGCTTCGGCCGCTTCCTTCATCCGGGAAACCAGCAAACTGGTGGACATGCCCGATGAACAGGCCAGAAGAATCCGCTTCACTTTTCATCCCTCCCATCCTTCTCCGGAGTCCTTTGAAGCCCCCTATCTTCAAATTAAATCGGAAGCGCTTCCAACTGAACCCATCTTTTTTCCGGCAGATGGGGGAAATGGTTGGATCATCCGGAGCGCGACCCGTTTTTTCCGGGATCGGCAAATATACGTCTATCATCTGCCGCCGCAAAAAATAAAAAGGCATGGTTTAACGCCCTTTCCTATGACATTTCACCACACCAATCCATCATTCTCTTTATATAGTGTAAATGAATCCAGTTGAATGCCACGGGGAAAGGAGCCGAGAATGATGGCGAATGGAAACAACAACCAACAAGCCGAACAGTTTGCCCGCCAGCTTGAACAACGGATTCAGCAACAAATCCTGGATTCCGTCAACCGGCTGTTAAAGGAAAACAACTCCCCCGACCAAGATCTTTCCCAGTCCACCGCTTCCCAACCGATCAATCCACTGTCTACTTCCGCACCGACACAGAAAAAGCAGCAACTTGAAAACGTCATGAACGGCGTCGACAAATTGGTCAGCAACGCGATCCATTTCGGATTAAGCGTGATCGCCAGACAGAACAAGGGGTATCTGGAACGGATCCAACGACAATTAAAAGCGCAGATGCAAAGCAAATCTCCCTCCAATAAACAATAAACGGGAGAAATCCGATTGCGCGGCCCCCCTAGGAACCCTCCCCATAAATCGCCCTTCGGGTAGATTCTCAGCACGACACGTGCGCGTGCCGATTCTAGCAACGGCAACGGTCGCGACGGCACAAACCATCACCCATATAATCACGGCGGATTGGGCATAGACAGCAAAACAATCTCTTCAAATGGCCGAACCTTTCTTCCTTACAAGTAATATAGTATATCGTAAGCGAAAAGATTAGACGGGATAGGTTGCTCAATTAGAATACGAGGTTTCGATCACGGCAATTCTCCAAAGACGAATTGGGTATCGGAGGCATCATGGTCGGTCTTCAAACCCTCTCATCATTCACCTAAAAGAACGAAAACCCGAAAAGGGCATGGAAGCCAGACCGCGGTTGGGTCGATGAGCATCATAGAAAGGGGGGTTTTCCATGCATGCCAGAAAAGCAAGGAAAACGGGCGGCCGCATCCAGCACAGTAAGCGGGATCCCGGTTATCTGCGTCTGCTTATCAGGATCCATCGTTTAGAAAAAAAGATTACCCGCCTTGAAAGGGCACTTGCCAAGGTGTCTAACTTCGCATTTGTGGGACCGGTCAGCGGTGTGGGCAATGTCATCGTTCAAACTCCCACAAACCTCGGCGATGCCAGCGTCCTCAGAGGCAACCGAAACTCCGCCACCAACACGGGATAAATCCGCCTTCCCGATGAACCGTTTTCCAACCACCAGGAGCGGATTCCTTGAAAGGAGGTGAAACCCATATGAACAAACTGAATCTGGGACAACAACCGAATCCGGGACAACTCGATTTCATTCGTTCCCTGTTGGAGAACCAAGCAAGAATCAATCCCCTTCAAATGCAGCCGGATGTAGGTAACGTCGTAGCCAAAATTCCCGAGCTCATCCAAAGTGTGTTGCAATCCGTCGCCGGGATTTCAACCCTTAAATCCTCCGGGAATACTCCTCCCGCCGCCATGAATCTTTTGAACATGGCAAAAAACCTCCCTGTCAACACAAACCCCATGGCCCCGGCCAATCCCGATTTGACAGCCCAAACCTTAAAAGGAGGTGAGAAACATGGCTTGCCGTAAGAAAAACGTGAATAAGCTCCACAATAAAATCGTGGTCATCTGCGGGCATCGCAGGCGCCGTCGCCGTCGCGTCAGCTTGGAGCGCGTTGAAGCGGAAGTGGAAAACTTCGCGAGAACGGGCGCCATCAGCGGAACCGCCAATGTCGTAACTCAAGTGCCGACCAACCTGGGTGACGCAGTCGCGATCGGCAGAGGCAGCGGCAACTCCGTCACCAATACCGGTTAATGCGGGGGCTTTGCTGCCCCTTTTCAGCCCCCTCCTTTCAATCTGATCAGGAGGTGAGCCATTTTGGCTTGCAGAAAAAGGAATGTAAATAAGCTGAAAAATGTGATTGTGGTCCATTGCGGACACCACAGACGTCGCCATCGTCGTCGATTTGTCGGAGGCGCTGAAGCGGAAGTGGAAAACTTCGCGAGAACGGGTGCCATCAGCGGGACCGCCAATGTCGTAACTCAAGTGCCGACCAACTTGGGTGACGCGGTCGCGATCGGCAGGGGCAGCCGCAACTCGGTCACCAATACCGGTTAATGAGGGGGCTTTGCTGCCCCTCCTTCTTATAAACGGGAGGTGTTGCAAGGGTGGCAAGGAAAAATCTGATTGTGGTCCATTGCGGACATCGCAGGCGCCGCCGTCGCCTCAGTTTGGAGCGCGTTAAAGCGGAAGTGGAAAACTTCGCCAGGACGGGTGCCATCAGCGGAACCGCCAATGTCTTAACTCAAACGCCGGTCAATTTGGGAGATGCGGCCGCCATTGGCAGGGGCAATGGCAACTCCGTCACCAACGTCGGATAATGCGGGGGCTTTTCGCCCCCTGCTCCCACTTCAATCGGGAGGTGAAACCGTTTGGCCGGGGAAATCCGAAATGACAATGAAGCGATCAACGTCATCGTGCTGGTATTCGGTCAAGGCAGGAGAAGGCGGCGCGTGTTTGTGGATGACGAAGAGACGGAAATCGAAAACTCCGCCAGCACGGGTGCCGTCAGCGGGACCGGGAATGTGATTACCCAAACGACCATCAACTTGGGGGACGCGGTGGCCACGGGAGGCGGCAGCGGCAACTCGGTCACCAATGATTGAGGGTCTTGTCGATGGCTAAAGTGTGATCCATATCCTCAATCTGCCGGGGATGCGTTCAAAACTCTATCCCTCATCCGACCACATCCAAATCAGCATTGATATCAACCTTCCCACCTGTGTTGCGGAGGAGGGCGAAAAATCTCCATTTCCATTTGTCAATGAAACGGACAACCCTTCGGCCTGCAACTGGAAGGAAATCAAGAAAACCAATCAATCTCTTTGTTACAATCCCCAAGAGGTCCGTCCGGATCAACCCCCACCGGCGCGCTGCCAACAAACTCACTCCACCCAACGCACAGCATCCCATCCTTGAGTCCTTCGGGACTTTTTTCATTTTCCGGTGATCGGCGGAGGATCGGCCGACAGGTCCGGCCCATCTATCATCCGCGGGGAAGAATCCAACCCGGAGGCGACGGGACAGACAAACCCCAGCATCGCTACATACAGGAGCGTAGTCCGATGCAGGACGCAAAGGGCCTCCCGGATGTGCTCCCGGCATGGGCCCCACGGTCAGCCGGGCGGGCAGCCAGTTGGCCGTTCCCGGCCTCACCCGGAGGTCGATGACCGAAGGAGGCAGTTTTTTCGCGTTGCTGCCGACATTCACCACCACCAGCTCGGCTCCGAACCGGCGGGTCAGCACATTGATCGCCGCACCGCCCCGGGCGAAGTTGTCGATCATCTGCCCGGTCACCTCTGCGGGTAAGCGCTCACCCCCTCTTCGTCACGCCGTGATCCCCGCACATGACGAGCACGGCCTTTCTCCGGACGTCCGGGATCACCTCCCCTGTGACCCCCGCCAGGCGGATCGCCCTCCCCTCCATCCTCCCTTTCCACAGATCCTGGTAAAAGATCCTTGACTGCATCCCGAAGGAGGGACGCCTCACCTTTCGCCCGCTAGCAAAGGCTCTACTCCGCCTTGTCCATCTTGCACCGTTTCATCGAGGGTCCTATCTCCCGGTCTCCGTCCATAAGAAAAGCACTTCCCTTTCGATGATAGCGGGAAGTGCTTCAGACGGAAAAGAAACTTACAGAAAATACGGTGGCGACTCGCGGGCTTAGCCGTCAGCTGACCTTGTCGGAACCGGACACCCCGTTTTTCGCCCCCGCCTCCGGCGAAGCAGAGGAGGAGGCGTCAAAGGTCTCGTCCTGGTTCAATTTTTCATGCTGCACCTGCTTCTCGATCCGCTCCAGGATTTCGCTGATCCGGTCCATCTCCCGTTTCAATTCGCCGAAGGCGTCCATGCGCTGCTCCAACACCTTCGCCTGCTTTTTGATGTGAAACAGCTGTTGTACCAGCTGGTTCGTCTCGATCCCGCCGCCCCGAACCGACGGGGATTCCCGAAAAAACACGTAACGCCAGCGGATTTCCTTGAGGTCGGGCATCCCCTGTGCCATCGCCGGCCGGACGGGACGGATCCTCTCTTCCGCCTCCAACTGGCGCAACAGCTCGTATGTATCGGCGACATCCTTCGTCCTGAGTTTTTTCCTGCTTCTCAATGACTCGTCCAATTCGAGGGTGGTCGGGAATGATTCCGCGCTTCCGTCCGAGTCGGCGGAACGCTCCCGAATCTTCCGCAGGAGCTCTCGCTTGCGGGCCTCCATCTTCCGCTCTTCCCGCTCCCTTTTAGCTTCCCCGGTCACCCTTTTGAAAAACCATGGAACGATGACACCGTTGGCAAAGACCGCCAAAAATGTGCCCAATAACGTACCAATGACCGCGCCGCTCATGATGTCCGTGTTCAGCCAGTCGGTCCACATCGCTTCCACCGTGTCCCCGCTCCTTTCAATCTTTCTTTTACGCACATCATATCCTTTTCAGTTTCTCTATCAATTCCATTATATCGATCGAAACTCCTTCATGCTCAAGAGAAAATCCATTCTTTCCGGGATGCTCCTCCGCCGGAGGGCTCTTCGGAAAATCCGTCAACAGGATTTTGCCTCTTTTGCAATATATTAGATTAGGACTTGCATCGCGAATGCGGCAATCCCGGCGAAAGGAGCGGGTACTGTGGATTGGCTGGAAGCGACCATACTGGGAATCATCCAGGGCTTGACGGAATTTCTGCCGATAAGCAGCACGGGGCACCTTTACCTGGGACGCCATCTGTTCGGGCTGGATGAGGCGGGACTGTTTCTGGACACGATGCTGCACGTGGGCACCTTGGCGGCGGTCATGACCGTTTACTTCAGAGAGCTGATCACCGTAATGAAAAATCCCTTCGGACGGCTCGGGAGGCTCCTGATCGCCGGAACCGTCCCCACCGCCGTCATCGGGATCCTGTTTGAAGATTTTTTTGAGGAGATCTCCCGCACCGGAGTCACCATCGGGTGGGAGTTCCTGGCCACCGGTCTCATCCTGTGGGTTTCGGACAACTGGAAAAAACACGGTTACAAGCAACTGGAAGACATCAGCTACACCGACGCCCTGATCATCGGAACCTTTCAGGGGGCGGCGATTCTCCCCGCCGTCTCCCGTTCCGGTCTGACGATCGCCGCCGCCCTTTTCCGCAGGATCGACAAGGCGACGGCGGCCTATTTCTCCTTTCTTCTGTCCATTCCGGCCATCGGCGGCGGCGTGGTGTTCCAGGGAAAGAAACTGTTCGAGTCGGCCGGCGAGGCCGTGCCCCTTTCCTCCTTGATGATCGGAACGCTGATGTCCGGCCTCTTCGGTTACCTGGCCATCAAGTGGATGATCTCCGTGTTGAAAAGGGGGTCTCTCAAGGGGTTCGCCCTCTACGTATGGCTGTTGGGTACCGTGGTTCTGGCCGCCCAGTTTGCCGGCGTGTTCTGAACGGAATGAAGGAAGCGCTAAGGAGCCTCCGTCATCATGGACCACGCATTAACAGCACAGGAGGGAACGATTTCCCCCGGACCAACGCCTGCGGGGGAGAAATCGCTCCCTCCAACGTTGTCTAAACATGCCTGTAAAAAGCGGGCGTTTTGAGGCCGCATACTAAAAATGACGTTGGTAGAAGGGAGTGTGCCCCTGAGCGCCATGTGGCAAAAAGCGGTACACCCCCCGGGCGTCTGACAGAGATTGTTCCGCAACGCTTCAAAAAAGGTCGGGGGCGCCAACCGCCTCGGCTCCATGGGCAGGGGGCGCTCGCGAAAATTGGTATCCTCCCCGTCATTTTTCAATCACCCTAACGGGCCGCTTTGGCCCGATCCATCTCCACCTTTTTCAATCCGTCCATCACCCGCCGGAAGATGCGCAGGGCGCGGGGATCGCCGTCGTCGGGGACGGAGCGAACCACCACCGCCACCGAATAGCGGGGCTTCTCATAGGGGCCGAAGCCCACCATCCACTTGTTATAACCGCGGTTCGCTCCCAGCTGCGCCGTTCCCGTCTTTCCGGCCAACGCCCATTCCGCCCCCTTCAGCCCGGCGGCCGTCCCGTCCGTGACGGCCCTGCGCATCATCGCCCTCACCTGCTCAAGGGTTTTCGGCTGTATCGGGCGATCCACCGGCAACCGTTTGGCCGGAAAGCGGACCACCGCCGCTCCCTGCCCGTCCCGGATCTCCCGGACGATGCGCGGACTCGGCAATTTCCCCTGATGGAACAGGGAGGTCACCATGTTGGCCGCCTGAACCGGAGTCATCCGGACGTCCCGCTGTCCGATGGCCGTCTGGGCGACGGCTCCCCCGTCTTTTTTGGACGTTCCCTCCGCGAAGATCAAGCCGGAATGCTCCCCGTGCAGGTGGTGATACTCCTTTCCGGAAAGGCGTCCCGACCACAGGATTTGCCTGCCCAGCCCCAGCTTGTTGGCGTAGGCTTCGATGGTCTCCCCTCCCAACCGCTCCGCCACCTGCGCAAAAACGATGTTGCAGGAATTGGCGTAGGCCTCGGCAAAGGTTTGCTTTCCGTGCCCTTTTCCCTGGGAATCGGTCAAACCGTAGCGGCCGAGCTCCCCGTCGCAGACGAAGGTTTCATCGGGCTTCACCTTCCCCGTATCCAGCGCCGCCACAGCCACCACGGTTTTAAAGACGGAGCCGGGTACCGTCTCCATGATCGCCCGGTTGTCCCAAGGCTGCTGCCCCTCCGTTCTTCCGGGAAGCGGCCGGCTGGCCATGGCCAGGATGTCTCCGCTGGAGATCTCCTGCACGACCACGGCGGCGTCCAAAACATCCTCTTCCTCCAGGATTCGCTCCACCATCGCCTGAATATCCCGGTCCAGGGAGGTCACGAGGGAATGGGGCACTTTTCCGCTCCCCCCGCGGGTCTCCTTCCGGTGGACATCCAATCCGTTGAGGGGTCGCCCCTTCCCATCGACGGTGTAGGTGAGCACATGTTCTCCGCCTCCCCGCAGGAAGGAATCGAAGGCCGCTTCCAGGCCGGTCACTCCCACCTGGGAATGGGCATCCACCTCACCCTCCTTCAGCTCCTCCTCGTACCATTTGCGAATCAGGAACGGATTGCGCTCGGTGCGTCCGATCAGCTGTCGGGCGGGAATGTCAGGATCCAGCCGGTCATCCGTTTCCAACGCATATATTCCGGGGATGTCCAGATCCTCAATCTCCCTGACCTGGGATGGGGTCAGCACCAGGTCCTTTCCGCCTTCCCGGTCGATCGCCCTGGGCGCTTTCAGACCGGACAACTTCTCCACCAACACGCGATGGGGCACCCCGATGATCTCCGCCAGCTGCGTCAGCTTTTCCTCATGGGCCGCCAGATGGCTCTTTGCGAAGGGAAATGCGATCAGCCGCCACCCCCGCGTGCCGGTCAAGGGCCTTCCGCGGCGATCCAGGATGGATCCCCTGCCGCTTTCGACGATCATTTCCTGGGTGTGTTGCTCCTTCGCCCCTTCGACCAACTCCGGCCGAATCGTCGAGGAAATGCGCGTCGTGTTCAGTTGAATCGTAGAGAGGCGCAAGATCAGGCCCACAAAAGCCAAAAGAAACAGAAAGGTCAGCCCGTAACTGCGCCAACGGATTCTCCTGCCGTCCATCGATCTCCCCGCCTTCCCTTTGTCATCTCCATCTTGGACATCAAAGGGAAGATGTATTCCCTCGGTGGGACGGCGACATATTCCCCCTTTCCCGTTCATACGATGTACGGACAACCTGTGGAGGAAGATCCTCGCATGCCACCCATCCTGCCCATATTTCTGGGAGGGCTGTTGATCAGCCTGGGAATCAATTTCTTTCTGTCCCCCCACCGCCTGCTGGACGGCGGTATCATCGGCCTGGCCCTGATCATGCGCTACCTGTGGGGATTCAAGACGGGAATTTCGGTTTTTCTGCTCAGCGTCCCCATCTATCTCTTCGTCGGAAGGATGAACCGGCGTCTGCTTTTCAACAGCCTGGTGGGGCTTTCGGTCTCCTCCCTGATGATCGACGGCCTTTCCCCCCTCCGGGGATGGTTTCTCCTTCCCATGTTCCCCAGCTCCTTGGTGGGCGGACTCCTGGTGGGGACCGGCGTCGGAATCATGCTCCGGCACGGCACCAGCACGGGGGGAACCGATCTGATCGCCCAATATGTGTCGGAGCGAACGGGCTGGAACGCGGGGGTGCTCATCTTTCTGATCGATGCCCTGGTGATCGCCTGCGGAAGCCCGATCCTCGATTTCCACCGCCTCCTTCACACCCTGCTGACGATCAGCGCCGTCGGCTTTGCCACTTCGGTGTGCGTGGCTGCCGGAAAGCCGGACGGGCTGCGCGATTGACGGGTCGAACCGAGCGGAGGAGCTTTTTGCATGACCGCGTCCGAAGGGCGACTGAAGAAGGGTTTGCCGGGCCGCCGGGAGATGGGAAGATGCCTGCATCGCGACCGCTTTGAGATAAGGCGGAGGCCCCTGCCGGACCCGCCGGACACGATTCCGGCGAGAGAAATCCCTTAGGCGCATCCCTGAGCGGGAAGAACTCCGCTCCGCCTCTTCCCGGAGCATAAAAAAAGGGGGATTCCCCCTTTTTTCCGTCTCGGTCTTCAGTTGCCCATGCTTTGCTGATTCTGTTTGCTCCGGTTGATATTGGCCTGATGCTCGGATTCGGTGCGGGCAAAATAATGTTTTCCCGATCCGTCCTTTCTCGTCACGTAAAAGAGATAATCATGCTTTTTGGGCTGCATCGCGGCCTCCAGGGCTTGTTCTCCGGGATTGGCGATCGGTCCGGGGGGAAGTCCCTTGTTCAGGTAGGTGTTGTAGGGACTTCTCACCTTCAGGTCATCGTAAGTGAGGATCTCTTTCTGTTTTCCCAGGGCGTACTGAACCGTGGCATCCACTTGGAGCAGCATCCCCCGGTTCAGGCGGTTGTAAATGACGCCGGAAATGGTGGGCAGTTCCTCCCGCACCCGCCCTTCCCGCTCGATCAGTGAGGCGACCGTCACCCACTCATCGACGGTCAGGTTTCGCCTTTTCAGCTCGTCGCGAACCCCCTCCTTCTCCAGGCGGCGGTTGAACTGATCCAGCATACGGTCCACGATTTCTTCGGGTTTGCTGTTTTTCTCAAAATGATAAGTGCTTGGAAAAAGGTATCCCTCCAGACGGTACTTCCGGTTTTTGTTCGACGGAATGTTTTGTACAAAAGAATATTTGTACTCCTTCTTTTGCACCGCCTTTAAAAACGCTTCCCGGTCGATCCCCAGTTCTTTGATCCCCGCCAAACGATCGGCGATCTGCTCAACGGTGAACCCCTCCGGTATGGTTACCCGCACGGCATTTTGTCTCCCATTTGAAAGGATGGTCAGGATCTCATCGATCTGGGCGCCGGGCGGGATTTCATACACTCCGGCCTGCAGTTTGCGGGCATACCCTTTCAACCATACATAAGGAGCAAAAAACCAGGATTTCCGTATCAGTCCGTTTTCCTTCAGGAGCGCGCCGATTTCCGCGGTGGAAGCCCCCTCCGGGATTTCCATCTCCACCGGCTCCTGCCGAAACGGGGAATCGAGGGTGTAGTCGACGTACAGATACCCCACGACGGCCCACGCTCCGAAGAGCATACAGGTAAGAAGCAACCGAATCAACCACTTCATCACGTTTCCCCCATGCTCAACCTTATGTAACGTCTGATGCTTGGCCCTTTTATGTTAGCACAATTGCTCAAAAAAAATAACGGGGCACGGCCCCGCATCTTCGTCAAATTTCGTCATAATACAACAGTTCGTCAACGGCTTCAGCAGCCCTTTCCCATTCATCCTCATCCACTACGTGCTCGATCTTGTGGTCATCGCCCACGCGGAAGATGTAGGCGTCCTCAACTCCGTTCTCCTCCGTCTGAAGAACGCAGTAGTGACGACCGTCCAGTTCGATCTCCCTCAAGATGTGATACGCCTGATCTTCCTCTTTTCCCTCTTCATCCACGAGGATCACTTTCCGGCCGTAGGTGTCGCGAAGAATATGCACTTCCTTGGCCAAAGGCTCATTCATGTCCACTTGACATCATCCGTTTGCCGGCGAGGAATCTTCGTCCGTCTCTTCCATAATGGTGTGGAACATTTCCTCCACCATGTCCCATTCCTCTTCGTCTTCGATCAGGTGGATGGTCAGGTTGTCCCCATCCTCCTCGTAACGGAAGGCGTATACCTCCTGCTCTTCCGCATCCTCCGCGACATCGTCCGCCGGAGTGACGAGCATGTATTTTTTCCCCGTGTCGTCCCGTTCAAAGGTGAACAAAATTTCAAACCGATCCTCATTCCCCTCTTCATCGGGGATGTAGATGTATTCCGGCTCGCTCTCATGGTTTTTCATCGCTCTGCGTCCTCCTTTGGGCGTCCAGATACCCCTGCAGGATCCAGCACGCCGCGATCTGATCAATCACTTGGCGCCGCTTTTTGCGGCTCATGTCGGCGGAAAGGAGCGTCCGTTCCGCCGCAACCGTGGAAAGGCGCTCATCCCAGAGGATGACCGGGAGGGAAAACCGGTCCTCCAACCGTTGGGCCAGCTCCTGACACGCCTTCCCCCGCGGCCCGACCGAACCGTCCATGTTGCGGGGAAGCCCGACGACGATGGCCTCCACTTCGTTTGCTTCAATCAACTCCGCCAGACGTCGCATCCAGTCGGGGCGCGTCCGGTCGATCACCCCCACCCCTTGAGCGGTCCAGCCCAAATGATCGCTCACCGCCACCCCGATCCGCTTCTTGCCCACATCCAAACCCATCACACGGGCAGGCGAAGGGGAGGGTTCCGACCGTTCCCGCCTGTTTGAACACATGTTAGTATGCATCCTTTCACTTTTGCGATTGCAGATAAAATCTTACCAATTCCTCCATCAACTCATCCCGCTCCACCTTGCGAATCATCGCCCGAGCGTTGTTGTGCCGGGGGATGTAGGCGGGATCCCCCGACAACAGATATCCGACAATCTGGTTGATGGGGTTGTACCCTTTCTCCTTCAATGCCTCATAAACGAGCAAGAGCACCTCTTTGGGAGCCACTTCCTGTTCCTCTCCACGGAGGTCGAACTTCATCGTCTCGTCCATGGATCCCTCAACCTCACTTTGATATAGTGACCGCCTGAAACCGTTGCCCTTATTTGGGCCGAGGGGGTTATGCCGCCTCGGCCCGTCCGAAAACCGGGTTCCGCGGCACAACCCCCTTCTTCCGCTGTCAATTCTTTTTTCCGTATGGGACTGTTCATTTCCTTTTTTCTTATTCCCGGTTTACGGAAAAAATGATCCTCACTTGACATGTTGGCGAATCCAATCGGGCACTGCCCGAAGGGCCTCATCCAGCTTTTCCGGCTGTTTTCCGCCCGCCTGGGCGAGATCGGGACGGCCGCCGCCCCCTCCGCCGCAGCGGGTGGCCACTTCCTTCACCAACCGACCGGCGTGCAGTCCCGCCTCCACGAAGCGGGGGGAAACGGAGGCGACCAGCTGCACCTTGCCGCCGGCGACGGCCCCCAAGACGATGACCCCTTCTTTCACACGGCTTTTCACATCGTCCACCATCCGGCGCAGGTCGTCCATCCCGGACGCCTCCACCTTGGCGGTCAGAACGGGCACCCCGGCCGTTTCTTCCACCCGTTCGGCCAGCTGAAGGGCTTCCAGATGGTTCAGCTTATCCCGCAGGGATTCGTTTTCCCGGGTCAGCTCCTTGATCCGCGCCTGAAGGGTTTCCACCCGATCGGTCACATCGGCCGGACTCGCCTTGAGGAGGGAAGCGGCCTTCTTCAAAAGTCCCAGATGGTGGTCCAAATAGCGGAAGGCATAGCGTCCCGTGACCGCTTCGATGCGCCGGATGCCCGAACCGATCCCGCCCTCGCTGACAATCTTAAACATCCCGATTTCGCTGGTCCGGTTCACATGGGTTCCTCCGCAGAGCTCCAGGCTGTAATCGCCGATGCGGATCACCCGGACGATGTCTCCGTATTTTTCCCCGAAGAGGGCCATCGCTCCCATTCTTTTGGCCTCTTCCAGGGGTTTGATCAGCACCTCCACATCGGTGTCGGCCCACACCTGGCGATTGACCCGGTCTTCCACCTCCCGGATCTCCTCTTCCGACATCGGTCCGATGTGGGTGAAGTCGAAGCGCAAGCGGTCCGGAGCCACCAGGGATCCCGCCTGGTTGACGTGATCGCCCAACACTTCCTTCAGCGCCTTGTGCAGCAGATGGGTGGCGGTGTGGTTTTTGCGGATGTCATCCCGGTCCGCGTCAATGGTCGCTTCCACACGCTCACCCCGGCGAAGGGTTCCCTCCTCCACCCGGACCGTGTGCAAATGTTCCCCGCGCGGCCCTTTCTGCACATCCTCCACCCGGAGGCGGGCCTGCGGAGAGACGATCCATCCCTTGTCGGCCACCTGCCCCCCGCTTTCGGCGTAAAAGGGCGTTTCCTCCAGAATCAGGGTGCAGGTTTGCCCTTCGCCCGCCTCCTCCGACAATCGATCGTCCCGAATGATCGCCGCCACCCGGGTGCTGACCGTCCGCTCCGTGTATCCGACAAAGCGGGACTCCACATTCAGATCGGACAGGACGCCTCCCTGCACCTGCATGCTGTCCACATCCTTGCGGGCGGCCCGGGCCCGCTCCCGCTGATCCTCCATGGCCCGCTCAAAGCCTTCCCGGTCCACCGTAAGCCCCTTCTCCCGGGCGAAATCCTCCGTCAGATCAATGGGAAATCCGTAGGTGTCGTACAGGCGGAAAGCCTCTTCGCCGGTGATGGCGGAACGCCCCTCTTTTCGGGCACGCTCGGCCACTTCCTCCAGGATGTTCAGCCCTTCGCTCAGGGTTTCGAGGAAGCGCTCCTCCTCCCCGCGGATCACCCGTTCGATAAACTTCTTCTTCTCCTCAGGTTCCGGATAATAATCGCGCATAATCTCTGCGACCACGCCCGTCAGCCTGTACAGGAAGGGACGCTGGATGCCCAGCACCCGGCCGTATCGGACCGCGCGGCGAAGCAACCGGCGAAGCACGTAACCCCGCCCTTCGTTGGAGGGGAGCACTCCGTCGCCCACAGCAAAGACGAGGGTCCGGATGTGATCGGCAATCACCTTGAGGGCGATGTCCGTCTCGCGGTTTTCTCCGTAAGTGACTCCCGCCTCGCGGCATGTGGCCTGGATGATCGGCTGGAACAGGTCGGTGTCGAAGTTGGTGGGAACGTTTTGCATGACGGAGGCCATCCGCTCCAACCCCATGCCCGTATCGATGTTTTTCTTGGGAAGCGGGGTGTAGGTTCCGTCGGGGTTGTGATTGTATTGGGAGAAGACCAGGTTCCAGATCTCCAGATAGCGTTCGTTCTCCCCTCCGGGATAGCATTCCGGATCGTTCGGATCGCCGAATTCCTCGCCCCGGTCGTAAAAAATCTCGGTATTGGGACCGCTCGGCCCTTCCCCGATATCCCAGAAATTGTCCTCCAGCTTGACGATCCGCTCCTCGGGAATGCCCACCTTCTCGCGCCAGATGCGATGCGCCTCGTCATCCTCCGGGTGGATGGTGACCGACAGCCGATCGGGATCCAGCCCCATCCACTTGGGATCGGTCAGAAACTCCCAGGCCCAGAGGATGGCTTCCTCCTTGAAATAATCGCCGATGGAGAAGTTGCCCAGCATCTCGAAAAAGGTGTGGTGCCGGGCGGTATAGCCGACATTTTCAATGTCGTTGGTGCGAATCGATTTCTGGGCGTTGACGATCCGGGGATTTTCCGGATTGAGCCGTCCATCGAAATATTTCTTCAGCGTGGCCACTCCGCTGTTGATCCACAAAAGGGAAGGATCATCCACCGGCACCAGCGACGCGCTCGGTTCGATCCGATGTCCCTTTTCGGCAAAGAAATCGAGAAATTTCCTCCGGATTTCACTCGCTTTCATCCCATTTCGCCTCCCTGTATCTCCAAATAAAAAACCTCCCCGTCCCAGGGACGGGAAGGCTCCCGCGGTACCACCCCGATTACCGCCGCAAAAGGGCGGTCTCTCGATATCGGATAACGGCGGATGTTCGCCGGCGGGGTTTGCCCGCGCTTCGGAACTGGCCTTCAACCGTCCTGATCCGGGAAGACCTTTCAGCCGCGGGTCTTCCTCTCTTTTCGGAAGGATCGGTTTACTTCGGTTCCGTCATCGCTTTGGATAGGAATTTTTTATCTGCGTCCGGCCATTGATATTCCCTATTATACAACGATCCGTCGAGGTTTTAAACATCCGGATGAACCCGTAAGCGCTTTCCATTCCGCATGCGGGAAAGCGCAGCCAATCTACGAAGACATGGCTTGGTCGTAGCGGTTTTTCCGGAAGATCCAACGGATTTTCGGCTGTACCAGCGGCTGGGTGACCTTTTGAACGAAGCGCGAAGACAAAAACAGGGTCAGCGCAATGGCCGCCAGGGTGACGAGGATATACAAAACGGGTCCCGCCGCGTCCTCCGGAACCAACACCCTGAAGGGATGGATGAAGAAACCGTGCAGGAGATATACATACATGGATCGACTGCCCAGTTCCGTGAAAAAGGTTTTCCGACGGGGAATCAGGCTCAGAACGAACACGGACATCATGAGCGCCAGCCCCATGGCACCGATTCGGAAGATTCCCGCATACCATTCCGGATGTCCAAACTCCGCATAAGGTTTGCCGTAAAGCATCCATTCCCGCGTGGGGAACAAAGGCTCCAGATAGTACAACAGGAGAAACACGAGGGCGATTCCGCCCACGGACAAGAGTCGCCTTCGCGGGGTGAACCAGTTCAACAGCACATCAAAGTGGCGTTTCTGAAGATAGAATCCCAGCAGGAAGAAGGGGAAAAACCCCAGGGTTCGCTGCAGGCTGAGAAATTGATCGACGCCCTCGACATATCCGGCCAGCACCGCCACCAGAAAGCACAGGAGCAAGGGACGTTTAAACTGGAGGAAGTAGGGGAGGAGCATGCGCCACAGAAACAGGCTCAACAAAAACCACATGCTCCAGTAGGGAATCAGTATGGTCAGGTTCAAATTTTCGGTCTGGTACAGGTAATGACGGAAAACAGAATAAATCACCTCAAAAATGAAATAGGGAACCAGCAAGGTGGCAATCGTTTTTTGCATATACCCCGGCTTGTTGTAATTCTTGGTGAAATAGCCGGAAATCAGAATAAAAAGAGGCATGTGAAAGGAATAGATAAGGAGATAGGCAGTTTTTACGATCTCGTTGTCATGCCTCAAGTTGGTATAAGCGTGACCGATCACCACGAGGGTGATCAACACGAATTTGGCGTTGTCGAAAAACGGATCCCGCGTTTTTTGTTTTTTTTGCGTTGTTTGTGGAGCTGCACCTTCTCCTTTTTCCATAAGATGAAAATACCCCCTATTCAAACATAAAAAAAACAGGATCCAAAAGTGGAATCCCGTTTTAATGATATATATAGGATCAAGGATCGTTCTATGAATTGAAACGAACTTTTCAAAGCAAATGTTTCGGTACCCTTACTTTTCCTATCCGGCAGGGCCCGTGAGAGAATCGGCCGCCTTTTGTGGTAGAATCGAAACAAAGCACGGCTTGTCCGTGAAATGAGGTCTCGAAAATGTGGGAATCCATTCCGTGGCGTTGGGATCCGGGCTGGGCGATCGCCCTTTTCGCCCTGGCCCTTCTTTACGAAGGGGCGATCCGATGGCTCCCGGCTCCGTCCTCCCATCCAACCACCCCATTCAGCAAGCGAATGGGCGTTTATGCAGGACTTCTCCTCTGTTATGCGGCGCTGGGAAGCCCCCTGGCGACCCTGGCCCGCCAATCCCTATCGATCTACATGTGTTGGTTGTCGCTCCTTTGCTGGTTCGCCCCGCCCCTCGTGCTCCCGGGCTTGCCCCCGGGATTGCTGAGCCCCCTTGGCAGAGGGCGATGGAGAAGAACCGTTGTTTCCTTTCTCACGCATCCGGTGATCGCCCTGATCCCGTTCCATGTCACCTTTTTCATCGTCTTTTATCCACCGATATTTGACGCTCTGTTCACCCGTCCCCTGCAAAGGTTGACCGCAGAGGTGTTGCTGGTATTGACGGCATACCTCATGTGGTTTCCGGTGTTTTGCCCTGTCCGCGGATGGGATCGGCTGAACGAGTGGAAAAAGATGATATACATCACGATCAGCGCCTTGCTGCTCACACCCGTTTCCTTCTGGCTCCTCTTTGCCGACGACATCCTCTTTCACGTTTACGAAACGGCAATCAATCCCTTTGCCTTCGATCCCGTATTGGAACAAAGAATTGCCGGGGCCTGGATGAAATTTGTTCAAGTGTTCCTCTTCGGGGGCGCATTCACCTACTGGTTCATCCGATGGGTGCGCAAAGAGCAAAAAAGGGAGCCGTTGAACCGGAAAACGGCGGAACGGGAGGCGGTGGCCCGCCATCTTTTGAACAAAAGGGTGACTTACGGAAAAAGCGCGTCCACTTCTCTGAAAACTCCGTCCAAAAAACGGGGAAAACCGTCTTCCGAGGTCGTCTCCCTCCTGGAGCTGAGGCGAAAAAAGAATCGGCGAACCGATACTTAAAGCTTTCGACGGAGGACAAGCCATATTGCACATCGAAACGGTCCGCGCGTTCGAGGAAGGGGGTTGATCCGATGAAAAGCCGCCTACTGACAGGCTCCCGCCTCAAGGGATTCGCCATGGTCCTCACCGGAGCCGTATGCTGGGGATTATCCGGTACGGTCGCCCAACACCTTTTCCAAAACGAGGGGTTCCATCCCGGATGGATGGTGACGGTGCGCCTGATTCTCTCCGGCTCCCTGCTGTTGATCGGGGTATCGCTGTGGAGAAAGGACGACGCCGTTCAAGGGATTTGGCGGGATCCCTACGATCGTTTGCGCCTCCTGTTGTTCGCCGTATTGGGCATGTTGGCCGTTCAGTACACCTATTTCGCCGCCATCGCTGCCGGAAACGCCGCGACGGCCACCCTGCTGCAGTACTTGGGACCCGTCCTGATCACCGCCTGGTGGGCCTTTTCCGAGCGTCGATGGCCCAGTGCCAAGGAGGCCGCATCCGTCCTACTGGCGCTCATGGGCACTTTTTTGTTGGTGACCGGCGGGCGTCCGGACAGTTTGTCCATTTCGGGGGCCGCCCTCTTTTGGGGACTGGGATCCGCCGCCGCCCTGGCCTTTTACACGCTGTACCCTTCCGGATTGTTGAGACGGTGGGGCTCCGCCGCGGTGGTGGGTTGGGGGATGGTGATCGGAGGCGTCGGACTCTCCCTCATTCATCCCCCTTGGCCCGCCGGAGGAACCTGGACGCCGGTCAATGCCCTTTTTGTCCTGTTCGTCATTTTGTTCGGCACCCTGGTCCCTTTTTTTCTTTACTTGGAGAGTCTCCGCTATATCCGCCCCACGGAGACCGGACTATTGGCCAGCGCCGAACCCCTGACCGCCTCGGTGGCCGCCGTCCTCTGGCTGAAAGTTCCCTTTGGTGCCCCCGAATGGGTCGGCGCTCTCTGCATCATCGCCACCGTCGTTCTCTTATCGGCGGGAGAGAGCGGAAAACGGGAAGAAGCAGAAAATGCCGTCGCCGATCGGAAGAGAACCCTTCAGGGAGGATGAGAGAAGCTTTCTGCTTCCTTGCTCCTCCCTTTTTTCATTTGATAAGATGGAAAAGCATTTTTTATGGGCTTTCAAAACAAAATATAAGTAGTTTATTAAACGGAGCCATCAGAGCTGTTCCCGGCATAACGCTTGAAACCTGCATATTGAAAGGTGGTATGTCGTGAATTACTCAAAAAGAGTTCTGATCCTTTCGCTGCTGATTTCTGCAATTTTCGTGCTTTGGGGAACCCTTCTTCCCGATCATTTGACCAGCATCACCTCGAATATTCAGGAATTCCTCCAGAAAAAGTTCGGGTGGTTCTACCTCCTGTCGGCAACCTCCTTTTTGGTCTTTGTGGTAATCATCATTTTTTCACGCTACGGCAGTATCAAGCTGGGAAAAGATGATGAAGAACCCGAATACAGCTATCTGAGCTGGTTTGCCATGCTCTTCAGCGCCGGAATGGGCATCGGGCTGGTTTTTTGGGGAGTGGCCGAACCCTTGAGCCACTATGCCGCGCCTCCCCTTGCCGAAAAGGAAACGCCGCAGGCCGCCCAGGCCGCCTTGAAATACTCCCTCTTTCACTGGGGACTCCATCCGTGGGGCATCTACACGCTGATCGGGCTCGGTCTGGCCTATTTCAAGTTTCGCAAAAACGCACCGGGGCTGATCAGCGCCATCTTCACCCCGATCCTCGGAGATCGGGTCAACGGTCCCATCGGTAGGGCCATCGACATTCTGGCCATCTTCGCCACCGTTTTCGGCGTCGCCACCTCCCTGGGATTCGGGGCTGTTCAGATTTCCGCCGGGCTGTCCTTCCTGTTCGGCATCGAAAACAATTTCATCACCCAAGTGGTGATTATCGTCGTGGTGACGGTCCTCTTCACCCTGTCCGCCTTGTCCGGCCTCGACAAGGGCATCAAATATCTGAGCAACACCAACGTCCTGTTGGCGGTTCTCTTGATGTTCTTCCTGCTCTTCGTAGGACCCACCAACTTCATGATGAACTTCTTCACCACCACCCTGGGCGCCTACCTGCAGGAACTTCCCCAGCTCAGCCTCCGGATTACGCCCTTTCCGGAATCGGAGCTCTCCCAATGGACCCAGAGCTGGACGATCTTCTATTGGGCCTGGTGGATCGCCTGGGCTCCCTTCGTCGGCACCTTCATCGCACGCATCTCCCGCGGCCGGACTGTCCGCGAATTCATCATCGGCGTTTTGGCCGTTCCGACGCTTTTCAGCGCCCTGTGGTTCGCCGTGCTCGGCGGAGGCGGAATCTATTCGGAGATGTTCAACCACGCGGGTATCGTCCAGGTGATGAACGACAAGGGAACGGAAATCGCCCTGTTCAAATTCCTGGAGCAGTACCCCCTCGCACCGATCCTGATCACATTGGCGATTCTCCTGATCAGCTCCTTTTTCATCACTTCCGCCGATTCCGCCACCTTCGTGCTGGGAATGCTGACCACCGGCGGACGGCTCAATCCGACCAAATCCGTCAAGCTCACCTGGGGAGTGGTTCAATCGGCGGCGGCGGTGGTTCTCCTCGCCTCCGGCGGGCTCGCCGGGCTTCAAACCGCATCGATCATCGCCGCTTTCCCCTTCACCTTCGTCATGATCGGAATCGGCATTTCCCTGTACAAGACGCTGAAGACCGACATGCCCAAACTGAGACACCGATAAAGAAAAATCGAGCGGCCGTCTGGCGGCCGCTTTTTTTTTTTGAAATAAATTGTTGAACAATCGGATTAAAAAGTGTAATCTGAACAAGCGCGCCAAATCTTGGTGCAATATCACAAAAAGTGAGGTGACATGCTGCGATTGGGCAGCACGCCGAAATGGAAGCTCCAACCCTATCGCAGGAGTCAGAATCCCGGGATTACAACCCCTGGATCGACATGTGGTTCAGACCGCGGGAAACGGTCCGATATCTTTTGGATTATCGAGTCAAGCGATGGATTTATGTGCTGGTTTGTCTCAACGGAATCAGCCATGTCTTGGACCGGGCTTCCAACAAAAGCATGGGAGACGACATGTCACTCTCCATGATCCTGCTCTTCTCCCTGCTGATCGGACCGATTGCAGGCATCATCGGATGGATCATTTTTAGCGGAGTCATCCGACTGGCGGGTAAGATCCTGAAGTTGGAAGCTGACGGGCGAGAGGTGCGGGCGGCGGTAGCCTGGTCTTACGTCCCCATCGCCTGGTCGCTGCTCCTGTGGATCCCCGCGCTGTTGATATTCAAGGATGAACTGTTTCTCAGCCAAACTCCCGCTATTGACAGCAGCCCTCTCCTCATGTCTCTGTTGCTGCTTTTTTCTCTATTTGGTTTCATCATTTTCATCTGGCATGTGGTCATATTGTCCAAAAGCGTGGGGGAAGTGTTTGGTTGCTCAGCCTGGAAGGGCCTTGGTACGGTGGTACTCGGCTTCATGATTTTATACGTACCTTTCCTTTTGATCCTGCTCCCCTTCATCTTGTTGAGCTAGCGCTTTGACACTGTGGAAATGAGCGAATCCCCCGGCCGCAGGCTCGTCCGAACGAGTGGGAATGGGGTAAACCCGGATTGCCGGCGATTTTTCGCCGGTTTTTCCACTAAGACCGGCGGATGTAATGGAGGGCCACATGTTCCAGGATCACCTTGCAGACGGCGAAAAAGGGCACCGCCAGGATCATGCCCAAAATCCCGCCCACTTCACCGCCCACCAGGAGCGCAAAGATGATGAAGAGCGGATGCATGTGAAGGGTTCGGCCGACGATTTGGGGGGATATGACGTTTCCTTCCAGCATCTGAACCACCAGGTTGACCGCGATCACATAAAGCACCATTTTGTAAGAGATGCTCAACGCCACCAAGACGGCGGGAATCGCGCCGAAAAAGGGGCCCAGATAGGGAATGACGTTGAACAGGGCCACCAGACCGGCCAAAAGGAGCGCGTAGGGAAGCCCGATCACCAGATAACCGATGTATGCCAGGGTACCCACCGCCAGGCAGACCAGCAGCTGTCCCCGGACATAATTTCCCAGCGCCTCATCGATATCCCTCAGCACGCGCAGGATCTCCTTCCGCCGGCGGGCGGGAAAAAGGCTGACGAAGGAGCGTTCGATCACTTGGGCGTCCTTCAGCATGTAATACACCAGAAAGGGAACGATCAATGCCAGGAACAATTGGTTGAGGGTGGTCCCCAAACCCGTCACGAGGTTGCCGACCCCGTCGGTGACGGCCTGCTCCAGCCGGTCCAGGGATTTCTCGATCCCCGCCCGGACGCTCTCCGGGAGCAAATACTTGTTGTCGTTGTACTGCTGAATCCAGGACTGAATCTGCATGTTCCACTGGGGAAGGTGCTCCGCCAGCTCCTTCATTTGGGCGTTCAGAAGGGGAGACATGTTGACGAAGACGATGCAGATCGAAAGGATGAACATGGTGTAGATGAGAAGCACCGCCACGGAACGGGGCAACGCCCGCCCGCTGATCAGATTGACAACGGGATGAAGCACGTAGGAAATGATCACTGCGATGACGTACGGCATGAGCACCGCCTTCAGAAAGTGAAACAACCCTTTGAGGAGCGGGGCGATCTGCACCAAAAGAAAGATGATTCCCAGGATGATCAGCGTCATGAAAGCCAGATACAGCTTTCGGTTGTAAAAGCGTTCCATCGGGACCACCCTCCCTGTTTGCGGAGGCAGCAAATAGGGGCTCATCCAAAAAATACTCGAAGGATCGCCAGATATGCTACGAAAAAACCTCCGGGGACATACCCGGAGGTCAGCCGGCCGGCCGCGGGGAGCCGCTTTAACGGGCCATGCGGCGCATCAACCGGTTCCCCATGACCCGGAACATCGTCCTCCCGAGATCCATATTCATCTGCATCCGCGAAAGCCAATGACGGCGCCCAAATCCACGCCGCATGGGGGAAAAACGCATCCTCCCCCTGCTGTCCCTCCACTTTTTGATCAAAAAAGCGGCGGTCAACAGCATCGCCAATCGCGCAAAATAACGTTTGTACATCCGGTAACCCTCCTCGCACGGGGTCACAGGTTTGCCTGATTGGGATGATCCAAAAACAGGTCGTTGAGGGAGCTGAGGCTCCCGTCCTCCTCAACCTGGTACACTGCTTCAATCCGGCCACCCGTGACCGACAGCTCGACGAAACAGTGCCAGCAATAATACTGATTGGTGCCCACTTTCCCCAGGTCATGGGAATTGCAGTTCGGACAGCGAAGCATCGGTTTTCTCCCCTACTTTCCATTGGCATCTTGCAGTGGGATGTCCTCGTCGGGAGCGATGATCACATCTTTTCCCCAGGTGAGATGCAACGCCCCCGGCTTCAGCACCTTGCGGCCGCTCAGAACATCGGACAAGAACCCGTCAGACAATTCGTATCCAATCAGGGTTCCCAATTCTTCCCGAAAATAGACATCCTCCACCCAACCCAGTTCCCGGCCGCTCGCCTTGATGACGGGTCGCCCCTTCAGCCTACGGTCTCCGGACAGAAGACCGACCCATTCCCGCTGCTCGTCGCCAAGGGGAGAAACGGCATCTTCGCTGTCGATCATGACGGCGTCGGCACCGAACGCCGCAATGTTTTCCACGGCAACAAACCGACCGCGCCGCAACCACCCATCCCTTTCCAGCAACACCCCCCGCAGATTTTGCCGACCGTCAAACAACAAATCGCGTACGGTCCCGATTTGTTCACCCGTTTCCGAGACAATGACCGGCAGGCCGATGACGTCCCGGGATTTGCGCAAGGGGTCCTCCTCCTTCCGCTACCCTTAGTATGGGTCTACCCGGGAAAGCCATGCTGGGGGAAAGTTACCATGTGGAAGAGCGAAGCAAGTCGACCAGACAGCTGTTTCTCTCCTGCCGGTCCTGCCTGCTGACCCCGAAGGAAAGGGCACGGAGCTCTCCGCACAAGATCAGGTACGATTTGCTCCGCGTAATCCCCGTATAAATCAGGTTGCGCTGGAGCATTCTCCGGTAAGCATGGAGCACGGGAAAGATGACGATGGGAAATTCGGAACCCTGGGCTTTGTGAACGGAACAGGCATAAGAAAGGGCAATTTGGTTCAGTTGACTCCGCTTGTAGGGAACTTCCAGCCGGTCAAAGCGGACCCAGAGAACCGGCTCATCGGGGCCGGCCCCGTCCTGAATCGCCACCACCAATCCCATATCGCCGTTGTAAATGGGATGTTCGGGATGGTTCACCAGCTGGAGCACCTTGTCCCCGAGGCGAAACACGTGATCCCCCCAAACGATCTCCTTCTTTTCCGGAGCCCCCGGGTTCACCGCCTCCTGAAGAGTGCGGTTGATGCGATCCACGCCGGCAGGACCCTTGTACACCGGTGCCAGCACCTGCACATCAAACAGGGTGTATCCCCGTTTCAGGGCCTGTCGATAGGTCTGAAGAATCACATCCAGGACCTGCTCCCGGCTGCAAGGAAAAAAGCGCCTGTCGGGCTGAGGCTCGAGGAGATCGTCGGGCAGTTCCCCCTGTTTCAGGGAATGGGCGAGGTGAATGATTGATGAGTTTTTCTCCTGGCGAAAAATTTCAGTAAGCTCCACCCGGGGGATTTCCTCCACCTGAAGAAGATGGTGCAGCACGTTGCCGGGTCCCACCGGGGGCAGCTGATCCTGATCGCCCACGAGGATCACCTGCATCCCCCGGGGCACGGAACGCAACAGCTGGTTGGCCAGCCAAAGGTCCATCATCGAGACTTCATCGACAATGAGAAGGGAGCCGGTGATGGGATTGTCCGCATCGTGCTCGAAAAACTCCCCTTTCCAACCCAATAACCGGTGAATCGTCATCGCCGGCAACCCCGTCGCTTCCGACATCCGTTTCGCCGCCCGGCCCGTGGGAGCCACCAGCCGGATCGGATACGGCCGCTCCGTCCCCTCATAGGCCTTCGGATCGAGGGACCATCCCTTCAAGCGGGCGAACAGATGACAGATTCCGCGGATCACGGTCGTCTTGCCCGTGCCGGGTCCGCCGGTCAGGATCATCAAGGGAGAGGTGGCCGCAGTGATCATCGCCTCCCTCTGCCTTTCCGCGTAGGCGACGCCCAATTCCTCCTCCACTTCGCCGACGGCCCGATACAATTCCTGAACGGGAAACTCTTCCACCTCTTCCGCGAGGAGGGCCTTGATCCGGGCGGCCACTCCCCGCTCCGCATAATAAAGGGAGGGAAGATAATATTTCCCTTCCTCCTCAAGCAATCGCCCCTCCCCCACCATGTCGGCGAGGTGCTGCTCCCGCTCCTCCCTCGAAAAGGGATTGTCCTCATCGAGCAACCGGTCGATCCATTCCTCAAGCTCCTCCGCGGTCACATAAACATGGCCGCCGGATAGGGCGGCATCCTTCACGGCGTAAAGGGCGGCGGCCTGAAACCTCTCCGGGGAATCGGGAGCCACACCGAGGCGACGGGCAATCTCGTCGGCCCGCCGGAAGCCCACCCCTTCCACATCATCGATCAGGCGATAGGGATTCTCCTTGATGCGCTCCATCGTCTCCTGCTTGTATTGCTGGACCACTTTCAGGGCGAGGGCGGGACCCATGCCGAATTCGTACAGGAAAACCAACGCCTGTTCGATGGCATGATGTTCCCGCAGATTTTCGGCGATCGTCTGGGAGCGGGAGGCGCTGAGGCCCGGGACGTCGAACAGGACATCGGGATCGGCGGCAATCTTGTCCAGGGCGTCCGGCCCGAGATGATCCACGATTTTCTGGGCCGTCACCTTGCCGATGCCGGGAAAGAGCCCGCTCGACAAATATTTGATCACGGCCTCGGCGGAACGGGGGACCTCTTTCTTGACCCGGTGAACCTGATATTGGAGGCCGTATCGGGCGTGTTCCACCCATTCCCCGTAGCAGGTCAGCACCTCGTCCGGATGGGGACGGATGAAATGGCCGACAATCACCACTTCATCGGTATCCAGAGGCTCGTTCGACTCCTCCACCCGGATCAGGTAAACGCCGAAGCCGTTCTCTTCGTTGTGGTAAATTTCCTGTATCAGGGATCCCTTCAAATACCCTTCCGAAAAGAGATCCAATCGGGGCTGTTTCATCGACCAGCACCTCAATGCAGCGCTCTTTAATTACTAGTATAGAGGGAAAAGAACATACATTCTACCCGGAATTGCCGAAAAAACCGAGGGGTGTACCGCGGGCCTTTGGCTTGTCAAAGGCGTTCCGCAGTACACCCCTGCACTTCAACCGGCCTTTTTTCCCGTCAACCGGCGGACGATCCGGGCCGCCGTTTCCGCCGCCCGGGTCACCTCCTCCACGGTGTTTCCCCTGCCGAAGCTGAAGCGGATCGCCGATCGGAGAACCGCCTCGGGCAGGTTCATCGCCTTCAGCACGTGGGAAACCTCCAAGGTCCCCGAGGTGCAGGCGGAACCGCTGGAGCAGGCGATACCTTCCAGATCGAGGTTCATCAGCAGGGTTTCCGTCTCCGCCCCCGGGAAGCTGACATTCAAAATATGGGGCAAATGCCTATGGGGGTGGCCGTTGACCACAAAATCAATTCCTTCCCTCTCCCACGCCCGGATCATCGCTTCGCGGCACCGCCGGGCCTGCTCGAGGTGCTCCGCGCGGGACGCGCCGGCAATTTCCGCCGCCTTCCCAAAGCCCACGATTCCCGGAACGTTTTCCGTTCCCGCACGTCGACGCATCTCCTGGGAGCCTCCGTACATGTGGGGAGTCAGGGAAACCCCCTTGGCCACATAAAGGGCGCCGACTCCCTTGGGTCCGTTGATCTTGTGGGAGGAAACCGACAAAAGATCCACCGGCAGCTCGCGGACGTTCAGGGGTTCGTAGCCGAAGGCCTGAACGGCGTCGGTGTGGAACAGGGCTCCGTTCTCACGGGCCAACTCGCCGATGGCTTCCACGGGCTGCAGGGTTCCCACTTCGTTGTTGCCGTACATGACGCTGACCAAGGCGGTTCGGTCATCGATCGCCTCCCGGAGCGCATCCAACCGTACTTCTCCGGTTTCATCGACGGGAAGATAGGTCACCCGAAATCCCAATCGCTCCAGATGGCGACAGGTATCCAACACGGCGTGATGTTCCACGGCGGAAGTGATCAGATGATCCTTCCCCCGTTTTTTCCCCGACAGCGCCGCCCCGATCAGCGCGAAATTATCCGCTTCCGTTCCGCCGCTGGTAAATACGATTTCTCCCGGTTCCGCCCCCAACACGCCGGCCAGTTTATCCCGGGCTTCATCCACCGCTTGCCGGACGGCCCGACCGAACCGGTGCATGCTGGATGGGTTCCCGAAATAGTCATCCAGATATGGAAGCATCGCCTGCCGAACCTCCGGGTGAACCGGCGTGGTTGCAGCATGATCCAAATAGATCGCCATGATTCATCACCTGTCATATATAGAACATGTAGCCGTCCGCTTCATCCTTGTCGGAAGACTCTTGGATGAGATCGCTGAGCGTGGTGCTGTCCAGCACTTCTGCGATGGCGTCCCGGACGCGTTTCCACAGTTTCCGGCGGGCCGCATCATTCTCCTCTTCCACATCCACGAGAATGATCGGCCCCTCCAACACCTTGATCACTTCCCCCGCCGTGATATCCTCCGGCGGCTTCGACAACTTGTATCCCCCGTAAGCGCCGCGGATGCTCTTAACCAGACCCGCGTTTCGCAGAGGGGCAATCAGCTGCTCCAGATAATGTTCCGACAGCTGGTGCCGTTCCGCAATCCGCTTGAGGGAGACCGGCCCTTCCCCGTAATTGGCCGCCAAATCCATCATGATGGTCAGCCCGTACCGGCCCTTGGTGGATACTTTCAACATGAACACCTCTTCCCGCAACAGTCTTCAGACGCTTCTCCCAAAATTGTATCGAAACATGCATGACGGGTCCAATCAAAACCGAAGAAAGAAACGTCCCGACGGAAAGCGGTCCCCCGAGCAGTCCGCCGATCACCAAAACCGCCACTTCCATGACCGTCCGGATGCGACTGATCGACCAGCCCGTCCGCTCCGACAGGACCAGGGTCAAACCGTCCCGCGGCCCCGCCCCCAACCGGGAAGCGATATACATTCCGGCACCGAAGCCGGCCAGACCGATCCCCGAGATCAAAAAGATCCAACGCAACAAAAGGGAAGAAGGCGCCGGAATCCAGCCCAAATAGATCAAGGCGTCAATGAAGAGGCCCACCAGAATCATGTTGAGCACCGTACCGACTTCCGGCAGCCTGCGCTTCATCCACGATGTGACGGCGACCAAAACGAGGCCGACCAGTTGGACCCACATCCCGATGGAAAGGGACGTCGTCCGGGACAGCCCGATGTGAAGCACGTCCCAGGGAGACACACCCAAATTCGCCTGAATCGTGAGGACCACGCCGAAGGACATGATCCACAGACCCGCGACAAAGAAAATCCAACGCCACAGACGATCCCAAGTGGCCTTCCCTTTCAACCACATCCTCATCTCTCCCCACTCCCGCTCTTTTCTATTCCTCTTTCTAATGAACCGCGGGAACATCTCCCTCCGGTCGATAAACCGATCTCCCTTGCCCCGTGCCGCCGAATGTGGTATGCATGAGAAAGGAATGTCTGTTCGGTAAGGAGATGTCCGCCATGGATCTGTTCGAGTTCGGTCATCAGATGGAAACTGAAAAAAAAGCCCCCCTGGCCGCCCGCATGCGTCCCCGGACGCTGGACGAATTCGTGGGTCAGTCCCACATCCTCGGCCCAGGAAAATTGCTCCGCCGAGCCATCGAGGCGGATCAGCTCTCCTCCCTGATTTTTTACGGGCCGCCGGGAACGGGGAAAACCACCCTGGCCAGAGTGATCGCCGGAAGCACCAAGGCCCACTTCGAACAGCTGAACGCGGTCACCGCGGGGGTTTCCGACATTCGTCGGTTGACGAAGGAAGCCAAGGAACGGCTGGGAATGTACGGTCAGCGGACCGTTTTGTTCATCGACGAAATCCACCGATTCAACAAGTCCCAGCAGGATGCCCTTCTTCCCTATGTAGAGGACGGCACCATCATCCTGATCGGCGCCACAACGCAGAACCCCGCCTTTGAGGTGAATGCCGCGCTCCTGTCCCGCTCGCGGGTGTTTCAGCTGGTCCCCCTGACGGAGGAACAGCTGATCCTGCTCCTGAAGCGTGCCCTCGAGGATGAGGATCGGGGGCTGGGCAAGTACCAGGTGGAGGTGGAAGAAGAAGCCCTGGCCCACATCGCCCGCACCGCGGGCGGGGATGCCCGCAGCGCCCTCAACGCGATCGAGCTGGCCGTTTTGACCACATCCCCCGACGAGCTGGGCATTCGGCGCATCACCCTGGACACGGCTGAGGAGTCCATCCAGCGCAAGATGGTCCGCTATGACAAGAGCGGTGACAATCATTACGACACGTTGTCCGCCTTTATCAAGAGCATGCGCGGATCCGATCCGGACGCCGCCCTGTATTATCTGGCCAAAATGCTGGAAGCCGGGGAAGATCCCCGACTGATCGCGCGCCGCATCTTCGTCCACGCCGCCGAAGACGTGGGCATGGCCGACCCCCGCGCCCTCCTCATCGCCTCCGCCGCCGCCCACGCGGTGGAGACCGTGGGAATGCCGGAGGCCCGCATTCCGCTGGCGGAAGCCGCCATCTACATCGCCACCGCCCCCAAGAGCAACGCGGTGATTCGCGGCATTTCGGAGGCCACCAAAGCGGTGCGCGAAGAATCCCGGGGCGAGGTTCCCCCCCATCTGCGGGACGCCCATTTCTCCGGGGCACGCGAGCAGGGCCGTGGCGTCGGATACCTGTACCCCCACGACTTTCCCCGGGGATATGTGGAGCAACAATATCTCCCCGACGAACATGTCGGCAAGACCTTCTATCACCCGGCCGACCGCGGATACGAAGGGAAGCTGAAGGAGTGGATCCGCCGGATCAAAGGGCGGGAAGTGTGAAAAGATTCATAGCCCGCCGGCCGTCGGTGGTGTAGAGTACTTGTTGGCGGCAAACTGTGCTCTCCCCGGTGTGCATGTTTTTTCGCCGCAGAGGGGAAGATAACCCTGTGTACTCGGCATACAAAAGGAGTCGATGTGGGATGAGCCAACAAGTTCAGTTCAAAACCGATGTCCGGGAACTGATTGACGGCCTCAATGAAGATCTGGCACACGAATACACGGCAGTCATCCAGTACATCCAAAACGCCGCAAGGGTCTCCGGCCTCGGACGGCAGGTGCTCAAACCCCTCTTTGAAAAGGAAGCCCGGGACGAGATCAACCATGCCCTGTACCTGGCCAACAAGATTGTCACGCTGGGAGGGGTACCGGTCGTAAAGCCTTACGAGGTGAAACAGACCGGGGACCTTCGGGAGATGATCCAGGCATCCGTCGACGCGGAAAAGGACACCATCCGCCGCTACAAGGAACGGATCGAACAGGCCGAACAGGTCGGAGAAACGGAGCTGAAGGTGAAGTTGGAAGAAATGCTGGCCGAAGAAACCGAACACAAGGAAGAGCTGGAGCGATTGCTGGAAGATCCGCGCCTGTGAGACGAGCCGCCATCCTTCGATGGCGGCTCAGACGTTTTTCAGGCGCTTTTCCATTTCCTCCACGAGGGGTAACACCTCGTCCCAACTTTTGATTCGCGGCAAATCACCGGGGTAATTCCGGTTATAGACCGCATCCACGATCACCGTCGGAATCCCCTCTTCGACCAGACGGTCCAAATGCTTCGGCGCATCCTCAAAGAACAGCTGGATCCCCAGCTCCCGGGCGATCTTCGCCTTATCCTGGGCACTCATCCGCAAACGGCTGGGATCGTAGGGAAACCCGTGCTTTTGCAACCAGTTTTTCGTCACATCTGCGATATGTTTCATGCCGGGACGAGCGGTGATAAAGTAGATCTCGTGTCCTCTGCGCTGCAATTTCCAGAGGGTCTCCGCCGCCCCCTTCAGGGGAACCCCCAGGGCGTAAATCCGGTGTTCCAACTTTCGCCACAGCCTGGCCCCTTCCCGGGGGGACAAACCGTAAGCCTTGTCCAGGTAAAAATCGGTCACCTCTTCCGGCTTGACGCTCCGGTTCAATACCTCGTTATATACCTGAACGGCCGCACACCGGGTATCCTTGATGGTACCGTCGATATCCACACCGATTCGCATCCAATCATCCTTTGCACCAGCCCTCGGAGCGGAATCCGAGAAGGTCCCCTTTTGAAAATGGAAAAGAGCCCCGTTATGCCGTGGCTCCCTCAGTTTTGAACCTGCTCTCTCGCAGGTGGGTGCCCTGCACCTGTGTTTGCGGGTCCTCTCTCACGAGGCTTCCGCGCCCACAAATGACCCCGGGCTCCCTTTGTATGGGTGTTGGCTCAAAACTTTCAGGGGTTAACGCACATAGCAGGGCTCCTGTTGCTGATTTCATGTTACCACAGCAGAGGCACGGATGGCAAGCGGTACATTGTGGGCAACTGTTTATTATTTTTCCACGGCGAAAGAAATTGATGCACAAAAGGGGGCCAGTCGGCTGTTAATCGATGTTATTATACATCTTCGCTTGACATTTTATTAGTGACCGAAATGTGCAGTTCCTTCAACTGATGCTCATCCACCGGAGCCGGAGCGTCCGTGAGCAGGCAGCTGCCGCTGGCCGTCTTGGGGAAGGCGATGCAATCCCGCAGGTTGTTTCGACCCGCGAGCAGCATCACGATGCGGTCGAACCCGAAGGCGATCCCGCCGTGGGGCGGAGCACCGTACTCGAAGGCCTCCAGCAGAAACCCGAACTTTTCCCGGGCTTCCTCCCGCGAGATCCCCAGAGCGCGGAACATCGCCTCCTGCACCTCCCGCCGATGGATCCGCCGGCTCCCGCCGCCGATTTCATACCCGTTGAGGACCAGGTCGTAGGCCTGAGCCCGCACTTTTCCGGGATCCGTGTCCAAAAGGGGGATGTCCTCTTCCATCGGCATGGTGAAGGGATGGTGCATGGCGTAATAGCGCCCGTCCTCTTCATCATACTCCAACAGGGGAAATTCGGTGACCCAGGCGAACCGGAAACTGCCTTTGTCGATCAGGTCCAGCTCCCGGCCGAGGCGGAGTCGCAACTCCCCGAGCACTTCCTCCACCAGGGGCTGTTCATCGGCCACGCACAGCAGCAGATCTCCCGGCTCGCAGGATGTCAGCTCCCGGATCTTCGCCCACTCCGCATCGGAAAGGAACTTGGCCACCGGGCCCTTCAGCCCCTCGTCGCGGCTGGCGATCCAGGCCAACCCCTTGGCCCCCAGGTTCTTCGCTTCCTCCTCCCAGCGCGAGATCTCCTTGCGGCTCCAACCGGCGCAGCCCTTGACATTGATCGCCTTCACCTTTCCGCCGCGGGCCACGGTGCCGGAAAACACCTTGAAGGAACTTTCCTTGACCGCCTCCGAAAGATCCACCAGTTCCATCCCGAAACGAAGGTCCGGTTTGTCGCTCCCATAGCGCTCCATCGCTTCCCGGTAGGTAATCCGGGGGAAAGGACGCTCCACCCGGATGCCGATGGTTTTCTCAAACAGCTCGGCCACCATTTCCTCCATCAGGGAGATGAAGGGCTCCAGCGGCATAAAGGAAACCTCGATGTCGATCTGGGTGAACTCCGGCTGCCGGTCGGCGCGAAGGTCCTCGTCCCGAAAACAGCGGACGATTTGAAAATACCGCTCCATTCCCGCCACCATCAACAGCTGCTTGAAAATCTGCGGTGACTGGGGAAGGGCGTAGAAGGATCCCGGATGCACCCTGCTGGGCACCAGATAATCCCGCGCCCCCTCGGGTGTGCTCCGGGTCAGCATCGGGGTTTCCACTTCCACAAACCCGTTGCGGTCGAGAAAAGAGCGAACCGCCTGCATCGCCCGGTGACGGAGCATCAGGGTGCGCTGCATCACGGGACGGCGCAGATCCACATAACGATATTTCAACCGCACCGATTCCTCCACGTCCAAATCGTCCTGGATCGGAAACGGCGGCGTCTTCGCCTCGTTCAAAACGACGAGGGATTCGCACTGCACCTCGATCTCCCCGGTTGCCATCCTGGGATTGACCGTCTCCGGGGAGCGTTGGACGACAGTCCCCCGGACCGCCAGCACGTACTCCGACCGAACCCGATCGGCCGCCTCCGCCGCCTCGGGGGAAATTTCGGGATTGCATACCACCTGCACCACTCCGGAACGATCCCGCAAATCGATGAAGATCAACCCGCCGAGATCGCGCCGTTTCTGCACCCATCCGTTCAGCACGACTTGCCGGCCGACCACCTCCCGCGTCAGCTCGCCGCATCCGTGAGTTCGATGGAGTGTTTCCATAACGCTTCCCTCCTACCGCTTGCTTCCTGCCCGAATGTAGTCGACCAACCGGTCGAGCCGGACTTCCTCCTGCCGTCCCGTGGCCATCTCCTTCACGACGGCCGCATCCCGGTTCAACTCCTCCTCGCCGAGGATGACCACGTAACGGGAGCGTTCCCGGTCCGCCGCCTTCATCTGTCCTTTCATTTTCCGGTCGAGCACATCCCGCTCCGCCGAACATCCCGCCCGGCGCAATTCGGCGAGAAGGGAGACCGCCCGCTTCTTGGCCTCGTCACCCAGGGTGACCACGTAACAGTCCAGCCTGCGACCCACGGGGAGTTGAACCCCCTGATCCTTCAGGGCGACGAGAATCCGATCCAAACCCAGGGCAAAGCCGATGCCCGGAACATCTCCGCCGCCGATCTCCTCCACCAATCCGTTGTACCGGCCTCCCCCGCCGAGGGTTCCGGCCTGGGCACCCATCCCCTCCAGGACGTATTCGAAGGAGGTCTGGGTGTAATAATCCAGCCCCCTCACCAATCGCGGGTTGACCCGGTAGTTGACTCCCAGCAGGTCCAAGGTGTTTTTCACCGCTTCGAAGTGGGGACCGCAGTCATCGCACAAAAAGTCGGTGATCTTCGGCGCATCCGCCGTGATCTCCCGGCAGCTCTCGTTCTTGCAGTCCAGCACGCGAAGGGGATTGCGATCCAGCCGAGCCTGGCAATCCCGGCACAGCTTCTCCCGCCGGGGCGTCAGATAGGCCACCAACTGTTCCCGGTGAACCGGACGGCAGACGGGGCAGCCCACGCTGTTGATCTCCGCCGTGACGCCGGTCAGGCCGATCTCCTCATAGTAATCCCGCCCCAGGGCGATAATCTCCGCATCCAACCCCGGATCCCGCGCGCCGAACACCTCGACGCCGAACTGGTGAAACTGGCGCATCCGCCCCGTCTGGGGGCGTTCGTAACGGAACATCGGTCCGATATAAAACCACTTGGTCGGCTGGGATTGGGCGTACACCTTGTTCTCCACAAAGGCCCGGACCACCGGCGCCGTCCCCTCGGGCCGGAGGGTGAGGCTTCGCCCGGCGCGGTCGGAGAAAGTGTACATCTCTTTTTCCACAATGTCGGTCGTCTCCCCCACACCCCGCTGGAAAAGTTCCGTGTATTCGAAGATGGGGGTGCGGACTTCCGAGAAGTGATATCTCCGGCAAAGATCCCGCGCCTTATCCTCCAAATACCGCCACTGTTCCACTTCTCCGGGCAAAATATCCGCCGTTCCACGGGGCACGCGAAAATTCATCGCACCTGCCACCTCTCTTCAAATTAAAAATCTCCCGCCACTGACCTTACTGTCAGGGACGAGAGATTGGTTAACAAAACAATCACCCGTGGTGCCACCCTTATTGGAAGCGCAATTCCACTTCGGAAGGCGCCTCCCGCTCTGGGCCGGGTATCGTCCGGCAGACGTCCGGATCTACTGCCCCCGCAGGGATTTCGCTCCGGAACCTCCAGGTGTCTTTCCCCGCCTCGTTGCAGAGGAACGCTTCCAGCCCGCGACGCTCCCTCTCTGACTGCCCGGTGGACGGGTACTTCTCCTATCATCGGCGCTTCAGGAAAATCGATTGTTGGCATCAGATTTTACAGGATAAAACGAAGCCTGTCAAGGGGCTGGAGCCAAATTTGTCCCTCTTTGGCGTACAAAACCGCAAAAAACGGGCGGTGTGCAAACCTGTGAAGGACAAGGGGCGCGCCGAAGGTCTTTCCACAAATGGCCTTGATTCCCCCGGATTATTTTTTCTTCAACACAATCACGGCATTGCTGATCAGCCCCGCCCCCAATCCGATGACAGCCCCGACGGCGGCGCCGATGGCCGTGTCGATCCAACCGTCGGTGAGAAACATCTCCCGCCCTCCTCCGCCGAGATATCCGATCAGGGCGCCGATGGAAACCCCGAAAAACAGAAATCCGGCATAGAACAGGCCGATCGCTTCATATTCGGCAGGGTCCCGCATCTCATAGTATCTCGCAAACCGCTCGTGCAAATCGGCAGACCTTTCGCTTTCGCTGCGATACTCCAGCTCTTCCTTTGCCCGCTCGAAGGCTTCCTCCTCGGAAAGGCCCTTTTCCATCAAATCCTTCATGTAGTCGCTCATGTAGAGAAGCAGGTCGTTTTGCGCTTCCAGGGCTGTTTCCGAGCGTCCCTTAAACTTTTCCAGTTTCGCCGCGATCTTGCTCCGGGTTTGCCCGGTTTTCCACCGCAGCTTCTCCAGGTAGGTCATCTCGGCTTCGTCCAGGTAATACTGGGACTGCTCCTTTGCAAATTGAACCATTTTATCCTTGATTTCCTGACTGAAGGTCACCGTCATCCCTCCCGCTGTTTCTCAAATTTTGAATGCACCCGCTCAGATAGTCCCACCTGGCCCAAAAGGCGGCCAGTTCCTCAACCCCCCGTTCGTTGAGCCGGTAAAACTTCCTGGGCGGCCCCATCTCCGACGGCTTTTTGGTGATGTGAACCAACCTGTTCTTTTCAAGGCGCAAAAGCAGGGCGTACACCGTCTGTTCCGCCAGCCCCTCAAACCCCATCTGGTGCAGCTTCTTGGCGATCTCATATCCGTAGGTTTCGCCGCGGCTGATGATCTCCAGCACGACGCCCTCCAACACGCCCTTGTACATCTCGCTGAGGCTTTTCAGAGAGCTCCACCCCCACGGTACTCAACGTGATTGGTAATCAATAATGTTGACTACTGCTATACAATAACATAGAGTAGCTTGGCCGGTCAACCCCTGAAAGCAGTTGTTCGGTCCGGAAAACAAAAAAAAGCCGCCCGCAAGGGGGCGACCGCCTCATCGACAAACGATGGAAATGGGTCAGCAGTCCGTCATTACCGCAAGACTTCCGCCGCCTTTTTCGCCACTTCCTCCCGGGTCACCAGATCCAGGTGATGGTAGTCCGGGAAGTCGGCGATGTGCTCGGCGCCGTCGATCACCGCGGAATCATGGGGCACCAGACCGTCGCTGTCCGTGCCGTGTTTTTTGTGAAGGGTGTGCCAGCCCACAAAGAGTTCGCCCATAGCCCCCCACTCCCAGATCTTCCCGTCCGAATCCCCGCGGATCGTGTACATCTTCCCGCCATCATAAAGGGGAGACCCCTCCACGGGACAGCGCCGGTTGAAATCCTCCACCCATTCGGGGCGCAAATTGTCCATCGCCGCCTCCGCTCCGATAAAGAAGCTGATCCAGTCAAAATCCGTGGCCAAGGGAGACCCGTGATGGGGCGTGCCCAGGGTGACCAGCCCCGCGACGGTGTTGGGATGGTCGTAGATGTACTGGCGCGAGACGAGCCCTCCCATGCTGTGGGCGATGATGTTGAACTGCGCGCTGAGGCCGTGGTCCCGCTGGAGCACCTCAATCTTCTCCGCCATCATTCTCGCCTGGTCCTCCACGCTGTCATCCCCGGCGGTAAAATCGTTTTTCCCGATAAAGGTCACGGTTTTCCCGTCTATGGCACGCTTGCTTACCTGCATGGATTCATTGGTGTAGATCACGTAGACGTTTCCGGAACCCCATTCATTCACCAGAGCCCGGAGGAAACCGTCGCTCCAACGGTGCTTGTTGGTCAGACCGTGGACGAGAACCAGATCGAACTGCTTCTCCGACGCATCGGCATTTCCCGGCAGGACGCACAAAAACAGCAGCAACGCGATGGCGAGCAGACGAATTCCCTTCACCATCTCCATCCCTCCCGCGAATTTTCAAACCGATGCCCTCCGACCGAAAAGGACAGTCGACTGGAAAGGGAAGACTCTTTTTCTTATTATATGATTATTTATATTTGAATGTAAATATAAAGGATTTTAATTATATTAAAGCGGCAAGGGATAACAGGATCCAGGAAATAAAAAAACCGGTTTTCCTTATGAGAAAACAGGGAAAGGGAGATGATTTTCAGCACGACATCCTCCAATACGTCCTTATTCATCTCACTGAGGCTGTTCATGTTACCTTGGTACCCCGTGAATCTATATCGAGCAGATTGCGATCCATCTCTAGTCCGGAAAAGAAAAAAGAGTCGCCCGCAAGGGGGCGACCGTTGGTTGACAAACAATCGATAGGAAATGGATCAGCAGTTCCGCTGTCATGGCAAGACTTCCGCCGCCTTTTTCGCCACTTCCTCCCGGGTCACCAGATCCAGGTGATGGTAGTCCGGGAAGTCGGCGATATGCTCGGCGCCGTCGATCACCGCGGATTCACGGGGCACCAGACCGTCGCTGTCCGTGCCGTGTTTTTTGTGGAGGGTGTGCCAGCCCAGGTAGATTTCACCCATCACCCCCCATTCCCAGATCTTCCCGTCCGAATCCCCGCGGATCGTGTACATCTTCCCGCCGCCGTAGAAGGGGGCATTCTTCACCGGACAGCGCCGGTTGAAGTCCTCCACCCATTCGGGGCGCAAATTGTCCATCGCCGCCCCCGCCCCGAGAAAGAAACTGGCCCAATCAAAATCCGTGGCCAAGGGAGACCCGTGATGGGACGTACCCAGGGTGACCAGTCCCGCGACGGTGTGGGGATGGTCGTAGACATACTGGCGTGAGACCAGCCCTCCCATGCTGTGGGCGATGATGTTGAACTGCGGACTGAGGCCGTGGTCCCGCTGGAGCACCTCAATCTTCTCCGCCATCATCCTCGCCTGGTCCTCCACGCTGTCATCCCCGGCGGTAAAATCGTTTTTCCCGATAAAGGTCACGGTTTTCCCGTCAATCGCGCGCTTGTTTACCTGCATGGATTCATTGGTGTAGATCACGTAGACGTTTCCGGATCCCCATTCATTCACCAGGACCCGGAGGAAACCGTCGCTCCAACGATGGATATTGGTCAGACCGTGGACGAGGACCAGATCGAACCGCTTCTCCGACGCATCGGCATTTCCCGGCAGGACGCACAAAAACAGCAGCGAGACGATGGCGAGCAAACGGACACGGACTCCCTTCACCTTTACCATCCCCATCCCTCCCGCGGTGGTTTTCAAGTGAGGATCGGCATCTGGAGCGACCCTGTTTTTATTGTTATGTGTCTATTTATACTTGTAAATATAAAAACTTTGTCAATTCGATGGCAATCGATCGCGATACCCCGGGCAAAAAAACCCGGTTCTCCTGAAACGGAAAACCGGGATGAAACCCTGTCTCATCGGACACCGCTTGCTTTTTTCAATCCGTACGCTTCCGAAAGGGCCGCCAACTTTTCGGGAATCAGGCGGCGGTAGGAGTCGATGTACACCTTGGGCTCCTTCGGGTTGGGCCAACGGGCCACCCTTCCTTTGCCCGGCGGGATGATCTTGCTGACCGCGCCGCAACCCAATCCGATGATCGTCTGCAATTCCTCCATGATGATGATGTTGTACAGGCTCTCAAAACCGGGAAGGGCGTAACCCACATTCTCCTGGTTGCCCAGGATGTTCTTCTGCCGGTACAAGTAATAGGGGATGTATCCAGCCTCCTTCGCCCAGATGCGGGCCAACTCCACCATTCGGGCCACTTCATCCCGCTCCGCCACCCGGTAGCGATCTTTGTTCTGGGTCATCACGGATCCCCGTTTGAAGGAGAGGGTGTGAACCGTGAGGGATTCCGGCCTCAGCTCGCCGATCACGTCCAGGGAGCTTCGGAAGATGTCCAGCCCTTCCCCCGGCAGGCCGATGATCAGATCCATGTTGATGTTGTTCATCCCCATCCGTCGGGCCAGCTCCATCTTCTCCAGGGTTTCCCGCACCGTATGGTGGCGGCCGATCGCCTTCAACGTCTCCTCCCTGAAACTTTGGGGATTGATGCTGATGCGGTCCACCTTCCATTTTTTCAAGACGTCCAGCTTCTCCTCGTCGATCGTGTCCGGCCTTCCCGCCTCCACGGTCCACTCCCGCACCCGGTCCAGCTCGGGTATCGAACCGTGGATCCGCCGGAAGAGGCTGTCCAACTGATCCGCGGTGATCGACGTCGGCGTCCCCCCGCCGAAATAGACGGTGGTCACGCGCAGACCGTTGTCCGCCAACCACTCGCCCACCGCGGCAATCTCTTCGTGAAGGCCGGCGAGGAACTCCTCCACCGATCCGTTCCGCCCCCGGATCGCGTAGGCGGGAAACGTGCAGTAGGCGCATTTGGTGGGACAGAAGGGAATCCCGATGTAAAGGCTTACCTCGGACCGGTCCAACTCATAAAGATCCGGCAACACTTTCCGCTGCCGAAGAACGATCTCCTCCAGAAGATCGATTTTTTCCGGAATCAAAAGGTAATCCCTTTCTAAAATCCTCCGCACTTCGGGCCACGGGTGCCCCTCCAAAAGCAGTTTGTGCATCAGTTTGGTTGGGCGCACGCCGGTCAGGATTCCCCAGGGCTGAACGATCCCGGTGGCCTGCTGCAACACCTGCAGCAGGGCGTGGCTGATCGCCTGCTTCAATCGCCTGCGGCGGAGGCGCTCCTCCCCTTCCTCCGCCTTTCGGCTGTGGCTGGCGGACCACCGCGGCTGTCCGTCCCCTTCGGACAAACGGGCGGTCACCCTCACTTCCCCCGGCGATTCCTCAACGAAAAACCGGACCGCGTAATCCCCCGGTCCGGCGGAGGGTTCCACCGCTTTCACATCCGGGAAAAACAAACCGGCAATCAATTCGATATCCCGATAAAGGGTCGGCTCCACCCCGGTCACACACAATCGCTTCATCCCGCACCGCGACCGCCTTCCGGGAAGGCGTCGCGTTCCTCCTTTGCCCAAAATCCGTAACATCCGGCAAATCGACCGAAGGGCCGATCAGAAAAAGACAAAATTACCCAGCTTCCCCATCAGTTTATCTCACCGCAGCGGGGAAATCAATTGTGAAAGTTTACCGGACCCTCCTCCGGCGAAGGCGGGAGGAAGGAAGCGGTTCTCCGACCTCATCGGCGATTTCCGCATCCTCCCGGCCGCTTTTGTCCGCCGGGTCCACCGACAGATGGCGGACGGCCTGCTCCACCAGCGCCCGTTCTTTCCGTGAGCGACGCATCGGATCCCTCCTCCGGAGCATTTCTTCATCCATCAGGATGCCCGTCCGGGGAGGGAATCAAGCAAAGCGGCAAAAAAACGGCGGCTGGTAGAAAGCTACCCAAAAGAAAGGAGGGGAATCGATTCCCCTCCTGAGATTGATGACAAACCCCCTGGCTCTTTTCGCAAGAAAAGCGCCAGGGGTTGCATGTTTATGGGAAATAAACAGATAAAGGAAATTAGATTTGGTAAATTAGGCGGATCACAAAGCCTTTTCCTCTCTTCGAGAGGAGCAAGGCCATTTTTTTGATGTTT